>JAAENP010000020.1 GCA_024224155.1 bacterium | reverse complement strand
GCAGCGGAGCTCGCCGACGAAGGTTGCGACGTGGAGGTGGTGGATCTGAGAACGCTATCGCCGCTCGACGTCGAGACGGTACGCTCCTCGGTTCGAAAGACCCACCGGGCGCTGGTGGTTCACGAGGATACGCGCCGCGGAGGTCTGGGCGGAGAGCTCGCCGCCATCCTGGCAGACGAGTGCTTCTACGACCTGGATGCGCCGATCCGTCGGGTCACGGCTCCCGACACGCCCGTTCCGTACTCGCCGCCGCTGGAGTTCGACTTCCTACCCAAGGCGAGTGACGTCGTGCACGAAGCTCTGCGACTGCTCAGCGAATAGCGCTCAGATATCCGACATAGCGCGGTCGATGACGTCGAACAGCTCAGTCGAGTCGAAGGGCTTGGCGAGGAAATACTGACCGCCGATCTGGTTCCCCCCCCGGTGGATCTCATCGGCTTCGACCAGGCCGGTCAGAAAGACGATCGGCACATTCTCGGTCGGAGGGTGGGCTCGCAAGCGCTGCGCCAGGGTCGCGCCATCGATTCCGGGAAGGATGATGTCCAGCAGTGCGAGGTCGGGCGTGATCTCCTCGAGCATGGCCAGTGCCTCTTCGCCACTGTTCGCGGTAACGACGCGAAAGTCCCGTTGTTCGAGCATGGTCCCGACGACGTTGACGACGTGCTTTTCGTCGTCGACGAGGAGTACGGTCGTAGTCATCGCTTGCAGTTTGTCTTCCGGGGCTGGTGATCGCTATGGAATTCTACCACCATTGCTTTGGCGGATTGTGGTGAAAAACCGAGTCTTTATGGTGCTTTGCTAGGATGACCGCGGATGTCGTTCGAGAGGATTCTGGGGGTCGTCCTGGCGGGTGGTGCGAGCCGCAGGATGGGGTTCGACAAGGCAAGCCTCGAGCTCGACGGACTCACGCTGGTCGAACGATCGGCAACGGTCTTGGAAGCCGCCTGCGACGAGGTCGTAATCTCGATGCAGCCGGGCACCGCGTGGGCAGGCGCTTCATTCCGGACGATTCACGACCGCAGAACCCACTGCGGGCCGTTGGCGGGACTGGAGTCCGCCCTGGAGCATGCCGCGGCGAGCGCAAGCTCGGTGTTCCTGCTGGCGTGCGACATGCCTCATGTCGATGCTCGAGCCGTCCGTTACATCACCGATCGCGCGCTCGAGGCACACGAGTCCGCGGCGGTGGTGCCATCGATCGGTGGGCGCTATCAACCGCTCTGCGCCTTCTACCGGACGGCGACTCTGACCGTGGTCCGCCGGCAGCTCGACTCGGGCCTTCGATCGATGCACGGGCTCCTGGAGGCGGTCTCGCTATTCGAGGTCGAGATCCCGCCGAGCCTGCCGTTCAGCCGCCCGGATCTGTTTCGAAACCTCAATGAGCCGGCCGACCTTCTCGACCTTGCCGGGAACGCCAAGCCGTGAGCAGGAATCTGCTCGGCCGCAGAACCGGACCCTATCGAGCCATCGCCAGGGCAATGTGGGACAACCGCGACCAGCCGGGCTGCGCGTGGAGGATCCTCAACGACGGTGTTTGCGACGGTTGCGCGTTGGGCACCAGCGGCATGAAGGACTGGACCATCGACGGCATTCACCTGTGCTGGATCCGACTGGGCCTGCTGAGGCTGAACACCATGCCGGCCTTTCGGGAGAGCACGGTGGCGGATTGCGAGCGGCTCGAGCGACTGAGTGAGCGCGAGCTACGCGTTCTGGGGCGGATCCCGTATCCCTTGGTCCGTCGTCGGGGAGACCGGTCTTTTTCCCGGCTTTCCTGGGAAGAGGCACTCGAGTTGGCCGGCGAACGTTTTCGCCGCGCCGATCCGCGGCGCATGGCCTTCTACATGGTCGCCCGAGGCACATTGAACGAAACCTACTATGTGGCTCAGAAGGTGGCTCGTTTCCTGGGCACGAACCACGTCGACAATTCGGCGCGGGTCTGTCACTCACCCAGCACTGCGGGGTTGAAGAGAACCGTCGGCTTCGCCGCCACGACTTGTAGCTACAAGGACCTCCTGGAGTCGGATCTGATCGTGCTCTTCGGTAGCGACATCGCCAACAACCAGCCCGTGGCGGTCAAGTATCTGGAGCAGGCGAAGAGCCGGGGCGCGCGAGTTGTGGTCATCAACCCCTACCGCGAGCCCGGCCTCGAGAAGTACTGGGTGCCCTCTTCCCTCAAGTCGGCACTGCTAGGCACCCGGATCGCCGACGCCTTCTATCAGGTACGGGTGGGTGGCGACATCGCGTTGATTCACGGGATTCTCAAGCATCTCGAAGCCAACGGTTGGCTCGATGACGCCTTTATCGGCCGGAGCACTCGTGGATGGGGCGAGCTCTCCGCGAGTCTGGCCGAGCAAAGCTTGGACGAGCTGGAGGCTCTATCCGGCGTCAGCCGCCGTGAGATGCTCGAGTTCGCGCGCATGTACGCCAAGGCGGATCGGGCCATTCTCATTTGGTCGATGGGCATCACCATGCACCGACACGGTGTCGCCAACGTCAGTTCGATCGCCAACCTGGCGCTGGCCCGCGGCATGGTCGGCCGCTCGGGCACCGGGCTGATGGCGATCCGGGGGCACTCGGGGGTACAGGGTGGTGCCGAGATGGGCTGCGTTCCGAACCAGCTTCCGGGCGGCGTGGCCCTGGACGGCGCGAGCGCTCGGGAGCTGAGCCGCGCCTGGGGATTCGAGGTGCCGGACTGGCGCGGCCATTTTGCCGCCGAGATGGTCGAGGCGGCCGCCGCCGGCGACCTCGATGTCCTGTATTGCGCGGGTAGCAACCTGCTCGGCGTTCTGCCGGAGCCCGAGTTCGTTCGTTCGGCGCTCGCCAAGATCCCGCTGCGCATACACCACGACATCGTTCTGAACCCGCAGATGATGGTCGACCCCGGCGATACGGTTCTGCTTTTACCCGCGACCACCCGCTACGAGGTGGCTGGTGGCGGCACCGAGACGACCACCGAGCGGCGAGTGGTCTTCAGCCCCGAGATTCCCGGCCGGCGGGTTCCCGAGGCTCGCGACGAGTGGTGCGTTCTGGTGGCTCTGGCGAGCCGCGCGCGTCCCGAACTGGCCGAGAAATGCAGCTTCGACGGCACGCGGGGGATCAGGCGCGAGATCAGCGAGGTCGTGCCGTTCTACAGGGGAATCGAGACGCTCCAACGCAAGGGCGACCAGTTTCAATGGGGCGGCAGGTTGCTCGCGGCGGACGGTCGTTTCGGCTTTGCAGACGGGCGGGCGCGCTTCGCCGCTGTGGAGCTGCCGCCGGCCGTCAAGGCGGATGGCAAGTTCCGGCTCAACACCCGACGCGGCAGACAGTTCAACAGCATGGTCTTTTCGGATCGGGACATGTTGGTGGGGGCCAGGCGCGATGCGGTGCTGCTGGCTCGTGAAGACTGCGAGCGTCTCCGGCTTGGGCAGGGCGAAGCCGTGGTCGTCCG
>JAAENP010000019.1 GCA_024224155.1 bacterium | reverse complement strand
GCTTCCGCTTCACGCGATGTCCCTTGCTGCACCGCATGGGCCATGGCCCGCGCTGCGTTCGGAAGCCAGCCGTCCCCCACGACTCCCGACCGCAAGCTCACAGGGTCCACCACCCTTCCCCCAGGCTGGCCCCCGCGTTGGCCCGATTGACGGTACAACGACCGCTCGATCGATACCGATCCGGCCATGGTGTGGTACGGCGCAGCGCAGCGTCCCACCCGGTTGTAGCGAATGCCGCCGATCACCACGGTCGGAACGTCGATGTCGAGCGACTGAAGGATCGCGCGGTGACTCTCCCGTTCGATCGCGGCAGCCTTCTCAGAGATCGTACGTTCCACCCCCGCATAGTCGACGGACTTTCCTCCACCCGTCCGCGCGATGGTCTGCTTCATCGTCTCCAGAGCGGCCGCCATTGCCTCCCCGGCACCTCTGAGCTCATCAGGGACCTCGATCACGAATTTTGCCATGGATCCTCCTCGCTCGCCGCGAAATTGTCGCACCCATGTATACCGGAATTACGGAGAAATGTCCAGCATGGAAACCAGACCCCTTCGTAAGGTGCTTCATGACCAGAGATAACAATTCGCCGAAGCGGACGGCTGCGCCGCGCGCTTGGCTCAATCGTTGTACTAAGCCGCTTCGCGGCAGCCTCCCTCCGGACAGCCAGCCAATAGGCTGAGTCCGTGCACTCCGACGTCTCGTTACCGGCGGCGAGATCCTCCACATAGTCGCCGGTCTCTGTCTGCTGAGGCTTCTCCTCGCCCCTCTCTGCCTGTAGGTCGGCGAAGGCTTCTCTCGTCGCAGTTTCTCTGAGTGGCACCGGCCTTCCGTGCTCGTGGGTAGTCTCCTGGGTTGGGCAATTCAGCCCAGCCTACGTAGGAGACCGATCATGAAGTACGGAATCGAACCCACCTTGGAGCGTATGAAGGAGGAGCTGAAGCTCGTCGGGAAAAGCCCGGCGACGGTCAAGACCTATCATGGTGCCGCCAGGCGTTTTCTCCATCATACCCTCAAGCCCAGCAACAAGCTGACCCACGAGGATGTCCGAGCCTACATGCTTCACCTCGCCGAGGCGGAGTACTCCGATTCACTCATCAACCAGCACCACTTCGCGATCCGTTTTCTTTTCAGCAAGGTCCTCAAGAAGAAGGCCTGGCGTATGGAGCTGCCTTTGCGCAAGCGACCGACGAAGGTGCCTCTCGTTTTTGCTCGCGTGGAGGTCGAGAAGCTGTTTGAGGCCGCCAGCGATTTCCGGTATCGGACGATCTGGATGACGCTCTATTCCACCGGTCTGCGTCTGAGTGAAGCCGCGCGCCTGCGCGTACCGGACATCGACAGCAAGAGGATGCGTATCTTTGTCAGCAACGGTAAGGGACAAAAGGACCGCTACACTGTGCTGTCCTCCAGCCTGCTCGATCAACTGCGGTCGTATTGGAGGATTTACCGGCCGACCGAGTGGTTTTTCTACGGGCGTGATCGCCAACATCCACCGGTCCTACGGACTCTTCAGAAAGCCTTCAAGGAGGACAAGAATCGGGCCGGCATCCGCAAGCACGTCACGCCGCATTCCCTTCGTCATTCGTTTGCCACGCACTCGATGGAGGACGGTGCCAATTTGCTTTATATCCGAGATCTTCTCGGACATCGGGCGATCCAGTCGACCTTGATCTACCTAAGGGTGACGTCTGAAGGCATCAACCGCCTTGCGAATCCGCTCGATCAGCTGATGAAGCGCCAGCGTGACACGGAGCGCTCGAAATGAGTGGCGCACCTCTGGAGGTTGCTGAGATCTTTCGCCGTTACTGCAGTGCCTACGAGGAGAAGCTCGGGCCCCTCTCGGCTGCCGAGCAGCGCGTGGTACACGACATCATCAGCTGCCGGACGGCGGATCTCGGCGGACATCTCTACGTCTGTGACGAGTGTGGCGTGATCACCGAGCGTTTCAACTCGTGCCGCAATCGGCACTGCCCGAAGTGCCAGAGGCTGGAGCGTGAGCGCTGGTTGGAGAAGCGACTGCAGGAGCTGCTACCGGTACCATACTTCCACCTGGTCTTTACGGTCCCGCACCAGCTCAATCCGCTGTTCCTGACCGAACCGAAGACGTTCTACAACCTGCTCTTTCGTACCACGGCCGACACTTTGCTCACGATCGCCGCCGATCCCAAGCATCTCGGTGCCATGATCGGTTTCTCGGCGCACCTGCATTCGTGGGGACAACGTGTCGATTACCATCCACACCTGCACGTAATCGCGCCTGGTGGCGGTCTGTCGCCCGATAGGCAACGGTGGATCGCGTCACGTCGCGACTTCTTCCTGCCGGTCAAAGTCCTCAGCCGTGTGTTTCGCGGCAAGTTCCTCGACCAGGTCGGGCAGATGGCGCGACAAGGACAGCAGGTTTTTCCTCGTCGCCTTGATCCGAAGCAAGAGCCCAGCGCCTACCGGTGCTGGCTCGAGGAACTGTATGCCGCGCCGTGGGTAGTCTACAGCAAGCCGCCCTTCGGCGGTGCCGAGCGTGGCTTGCAGTACTTGGCGCGCTACACCCATCGGGTGGCGATCAGCAATGATCGCCTGAGGCGTCTGGAGAACGATCGGGTGGTCTTCGACTGGAAGGACTACCGCGACGACGGCCAGGTGAAGGCGATGAGCCTCGACGCGGTGGAGTTCCTCGGGCGCTTCCTCATGCACGTGCTGCCTTCGGGCTTCCACCGCATCCGCTACTACGGACTGTTGGCCAACCGTCATCGGGCAGCCAACCTGGAGCGCTGTCGCTACCTGCTGGGTGTGAGGAGCGAGATCGTACCCGATACCCAGGCCAAGGTGGCGGCCAACGATGAATCCTCGGAGCTGGAGAGCTGGGAGGAGCGGATGCTGCGCCTGACCGGCATCGATCCGACCCTCTGCCAGGCCTGAGGGAAAGGACATCTCCAGGTGCTGGAGAAAGTGCCGTCACTGGCCGACGCACGGATGGCCGCCGCTCGGGCGCCACCGGTAGCCACCTTGGCCTTGGCGAGCTGACAGACGACTGCCTCTCTTTGGGTCTCGCAGGCCGAGACCTTGGCCGAGGTGCGCCTATCCTGGCCGACTATGCTAGGATCGGGCCTGTCAGAACTCCGCGAACCGGCTCTGAGAAGGCCCATAGAGCCCCTTCGGCGTCGGGGAGGCCCGAATATGCTGCGATCTCACCTGAATCCGACCGTCTCGCCTACCGCGACGCTGTGCTTGGCTGAGGGATACAAAGCCCTAAACGCAAGGCCCGTGCCAATTCGCGGCTTCGCACAACTCGCTTCCATCTGAAGCCTTGGAGCGCTGATGGATGATGGGAGACCTCGACTCGGACTTCAGATAGAAGCTTTATAGTTCGGCGACTTGCTGATGGATGACGGCGCCTACACATGAAAACGGACGGCTAGATGATGACAAAGA
This sequence comes from bacterium, assembly GCA_024224155.1. Classification (NCBI taxonomy): domain Bacteria; species bacterium. Next base: position 241 of record JAAENP010000019.1, on the reverse strand, counting down.
GATGCAGATATTGCGCTGAGGAGGTGAGCTCAGAGGCAGTAGTCTGCAAACACTGTGGTCGCCTTTGTGTCGACTCTGCCTTTGAGCAGTTGGCGCGTCAGTGGGGCCAGCTACAAGAAAAGGAGCGGAACGCACGATGGGCGGCAATGCCACCACAGGAGCAGTCTAGATTTCGAGCTACTCTAGATGTAGTTGGGAGTGAGCGGGTATCTACCACTCCTAGTCCTGATGTTGAAATGCT
>JAAENP010000018.1 GCA_024224155.1 bacterium | reverse complement strand
TCGCGACGGCACGGCCTCGGGCAGTCCCTACGGTGGCGGCGTCTCGGTTCGGGCCTTGACGGCGGCAGCCACGGCCAAGGTCACTCTCGACCACGTCGTTTTGCGCGAGAATCACGCGGGGACCGGTGGCGGCGCCGCGGTTCAGGCCTGGGTGGGCATCGCCGAGCTTGTGATCAAGAACTCGCTCATCGAGGCCAATATCGCCGGTGAGGGAGGCGGACTCGCCGCCGTGGCCGATCTCGGCGGCGTGGCCAAGATCCGGCTAGAGTCCTCGACCGTGCTCGGCAACGAGGCCCAGGAATGGCCCGACTCCGAGGGCTGGGGAGGTGCTCTCTACGCCAACTCGATTCGCGAAGGAACCGCGGACATCGACCTCGTCAACTCGATTCTGGCGCAGAACACCTCGGAGTCGGGCGGCATCTACGTCCGGTCCGGGTATTGCGACGGCTGCCACGACGAGGCGACCACCGACGTCGACCTGCTCAACACGACCGTCACGGACAACGGTACCCCCGGCATCGTCGCCCGATCGTGGGATCAAGGCCAGACCACGGTCAGTCTGGTGAACAGCATCGCCTGGGGCAACAGCTACAACGAGATCGATGCCATCGGCGATAGCAGAACGACGGAGATCACCGCCTGGTACTCGGACGTCGGGCGCACGGAAATGGGCTTCAACGCGACCTACAACCCAATCGGCGGCATGCTCGACACCGATCCGTTCTTCGTCGAGCCGAGCGACGGCTATCATCTCGGCGAGGCGTCAGACCTGATCGACGCCGGGATCTGCGGCCTGTTCTTGCCGGGCCCCTACGGGCCGATCTACGCTCGCATCGCGCCCGCTCTCGACATGGACGACGATCTCAGACCGCCTCCCGAGGAGCTCTGGGGCTGTGACATCGGAGCGGACGAGTATGTCCCCTTCGAGCGCTGGGTACGTCCAGGAGGAAGTGACGTCGGCAATTCGTGCTCCGATTCGGCCGTGCCCTGCGGCACGATTCAGCATGCCATCGACGAGGCGATCTCCGCCGGTGGGCACTACAAGACCGTCGTGCATCTGACAACCGGTACCTACCTCGAAACCGTTTCCATAACGGACCCGCCGTCGCCGGTGATCCTCCAGGGCGGCTGGAGCTCTGACTTCACCACTCGTCAGGTCTCGGGTTTCGACACCGTCATCGACGCCAACGGACTCGGCGCGGCACTCACCTATGAAGACAGCGACGGCAAGGCCGATCTCGAGATCGAGAGCCTGACCCTGACGGACGGCTGGGCTCAAGACGGAGGCGGGCTCTCGTTTCGCTGCACCCTCGGCTACGGTCACCTCGATCTTGCCTGGGTGGTTGTCGATGGCAATCACGCCGCCGACTCCGGCGGCGGCGTGCAGATCCGGCCGGTGGCGTGCAACCTGGAAGCCGATATCTGGGACACGATGGTCACCGATAACTCCGCCACTGGGGTCGGCGGGGGAGTCCGATTCAGAATCGACGACGCCTCGACTCTCGTCGGGCGTATCCGCTCCATCACCGTCGCCGGCAACGAAGCGGGTTACGGCGGCGGCCTGGTCTTCCAGCAGACCGGAAGCGGTAAAGGATGGCTCTTTCTCGACAGCTCGGTTCTGGCCCTGAATCTCGGGGCTGTGGACGCCCCCGACGATCTGTGGATCGAGGAACTCGGGTCAGACTTCGTCTACGTCAGCGCCGAGCATTCGGATATTCCGGCTGTCACCCAGTGGGGCGGGCTCTACCTTCCGGAGCCATCGGTCATCGCCGTCAACCCGGGTTTCGCCGACCCTGCCGGCGGCGACTTCCACCTCACCCCCTACTCATCGGTTCTCGGGCTGGGCGCCTGCCTTCCCGGTCAGAGGTTCGACTGCGACGGCGAGCTTCGGCCGGCGACCGACTGTGACATGGGAGCGGACGAGTACCTCGGCGGCTGGGTGCCGCCACTCGATCTCTGGATCACTCAGGAAGTTCTGAGTGGCTGGATGGTGCGAGAGGCGTGTCGTTCGGTCACGGCCGGGCCCGAGGTCCTCGTGCAAGCCGGAGCGGTCGAGCTCCGAGCCGGTGAGTATTTGGCTCTTGGTAACGGCTTTGAAGTCGCGGCCGACGCGGCCCTCACCGCGACCCTGTATCGGCCCCCCAGCTGTCCGTAGCGCTTCCTAGCGCTGGGGTTCTGACGGCTCGTCCGGTGCGTCGTGCACGAACCGGCCGGATTCGATGAACGACACAGCCTGCTCGATAGCGGCCGGCGCCTGCATGATGAAGGGATGCGAATGTGGCAAGACGATGAAGTCGCTCATTCCTTCCACCTTCGTGTTCTCAACGGAGACTTTGCCGTCATCGGGATTCGGCAAGTACTGAGAGAGAATCGGGTTGAACGTTTCGGTGCCCGCGATGATCCCGACCTCGTAGCTGACCGGCCCCAGTCTGGACGGGACACTGTGTTCGTCCGTTCCCAGCTGAAGACCGGCGGGGCCGTTCATGGCCTCGAAGCCCGGAACGTCGCTCAACCGGTCGACGACCTCGCTGCCCTGGTTCGGAGGCGCGAGCATGACGACGCGACCCAAACGGGGGATCTGCCGGCTCTCGAGGTAGTACCTCACGAGGATTCCGCCAAGCGAGTGGGTGACGAAATGTATGGTCCCCTCGTCCGGGCACGCGGCCAGTCCTGCCTCGAGCGCGAGCGGGGCAAGATCCTCGACCGGAAGGTCGCGAGACGGGTAGTCGATGTTTGCAGTCGTATAGCCCCGGGCCTCGAAGGCGGCTGCCGCTTTCTCCATGGAAGCAGAAGTGCGAAGCAGCCCGTGCAGAAGGATCACGCAGTCGGCCGACAGGGAGGCCGGCACTGCGGCCAGAGCGAGAGAGAAGAGGAGGAAGCGAACGACGTTGATCACTGCAGCCCCTGAACGGATGAGTCCGGGCCTAGGATGCCTGCTGCTCGATCCTACGCAGGCGGTGCCAGCCGAACTCCCACACGCCCCGAAAGCCGCGCTCCAGGATGAGCTTCTCGGCCAGAACCGAGAAGATGCCGAGCCAGCGAACCGAGATCTGCTCGAAGCCCTCGATGACTACCCCGGTCGCCGTATCGGTAAGCCGAACCTCGCCGGTGCCGCGCCAGAACCCGCGGAACTCCCAACGCGCTAGCCGATTCTCTTCGAGCCGCGTGTTTCGTGCGACCAGGGGAAACGGAAACCTCTTCAACGGGACGGCCCACCAGCCATTGCCCCGATCCTGTGGTGCGCCGGCAAAGCCGAACAGGCCGACCCAGTCCGCCGGGGTCTTGAAATAGGCAAAGACCTGCTCAGAGGGGAGCGCGAACTCCTTCCTGAAGCGGATGATCATCGGATAAAAGTTTAGCGCAGGACGCGCACCTTGGCTTTGTCAGACGAGGCGCCCGAGAACTCCAGGAACTCGACAGGGGCTCTGTTGTCCACGATGAAAGCGACTCTCAAACCTGGCGAAGGGCTGTTTGGCTCGATCAGGATCTCTTTCCCCAAGAGCTCTTTCTCCAGATCGTCTACCTCGAAAGCCACATGCGGCACGGTCTTGACCAGCTCTGGAAGCGGGCTGTCTGATTCGAACCGCATCCACTCCACGCCATAGGGACTCGAATCGTAGCCGGATACGTAAACTCGAAAGTCTTCCAGGTAGGTTTCGTCAGCCCGAACAACATCCGTTGGAATCCCGACATGATGGTAGCGTCTAGGCATCTATCTCGATCCCCGGAAGACCATCAAGGCTTTGCGCGTTGTTCTCCCGACGATACTCCTTCAGTCGTTCATCTCCTTTGCTTACGGCCCACCGATCAAGCGTGTCTCTGGGCCTCTTGAACTCGCAAAGAGGTACCGCGTAGCCGCAAGAATCGGAAATCCGCTCTACGGACACATGAATGATTGAACGTGTACCGGGGTTTGAGGGGAAGTGACGCGCCAGTTCTGCGTACCGTGTGTGGTCGTTGGTGACAACTGTGCCGTGACCATGAAGCCTCACGATCTTCGGTGGGCCTTTGAACGCGCAGAACATGATTACGATGCGTCCGTTCTCGCGCAGATGAGCGATGGTTTCGACTCCACTGCCTGTGTAGTCCTGGTAGGCGACTTCAGAGCCACTGACTACTCTGAACGAGTCCCCACCCTTGGGAGAGCTGTTGACATGCCCCTCAGCGCTCAGCGGTGCTGTTGCCACGAAGAAGACGTGCTGCTGCGCGATCCACTCCGCCAGCTTGTCATCGATGTATTCGTAGACCTTTCCCATTGTGCCCTCCTGGTCCGTGCAGAGAGTGGTTAGGCCGCATGCCACGACATCTTTACAAAGGCGTCCGTCTGGCCGGTTTGTTTAAATCCTAGCCGCTCATAGAGCTCGCGCGCCCTGGGATTCGTGCGGAACAAGACAAGCTCGAGAGGAACCCCGCACTCTCTCGACTCTTGCTGCAACTGCTCAATAAGAAACGTGCCGATTCCCTGCCCCTGAATATCAGGATACAGCGCGATGTTTCGAAGATAGAGCCGCTTCGATTCCCTGTCGGTTTGCACGTATCCTGCCGTGCGGCCGGCAACCTCGACGACCGTGGTCGACGAAGACTCAAACTCGCGGCTGAAGTTGGAGCGCTGCCACTCCTCGTTCCAGCCCCAGATCCTCTGGATGTGGAAGCGAAAGACGGTGCGATACAACTCAAAGAGCGAGTCGAGATCCTCAGGAGTTGCCGGTCGAAGGTCTAGAGCATTACCCATCGCCGTCTAACGGATATTGAGCTCACACAGAGCAGGTGCCTAGTTACCCATGGCAATGTCGGTATTCCACATGTCGTAAATGACCGCCAGCTTGCCGTCGTGGCCACGCCGCCACACCGCGATGAACTTGCCCTTGTCGGCAACCGGTCTTTCTATACCGGGCAACCTCAATGAGAGCGCGTATGTACCAATCGCATAGACCTTGCCATCGCATTCCCAGGCGTCCTCAGTTTTCCCACTAAAGGATTCAAACCTCATTCCGCCCTCGCGATCGGACTCCATCTTCTTCCGAATGGCCTCTTTGCCAACGACTTTCTCGCCCCAATTCGGAAGAAGGACTGCATCATCCGCGTAGTACGAGAGCGTTGTCTCGATGTCGCCCTCAACCATCGAGCGCTCCATCTTCTGCCCCAGGGCATCAAGTTCACTGATGAGGGCTTCTTTGCCATTGCCTGCCGAAGCTGGCAAGGTCAACACGATCGCTGACAGACAAAACCCGAGTACCAGTGTTCTCTTTTTCATCTGAGTCCTCCCATGTTTCTACTCCGTTTCCTAGCGGCACGTAACGGATCGGATTCTGAGCTCACCGGCACCGCTGGCGATGCTGGTCAGGACTACGCTTCTGAAGCTAACCACTGCACCGAAGTCTACACCCGGCCCGAAGCACGCGAGGCGGTGTCCGGTGCAACGAGTGCTTAGGCGGCGTTCGAATTCTCCATTTGCCCTGGGCGCATGCGATTGAGAAGAAGTGCCATAAGTGGCAAGAGAACCCAGGGTATCGCGTAGTAAACGGTCAGATACCAATATCTCGAGATGAACCGAATACCGTGACCCAGGTAAAGCCCGCAGTAGAGCCAGTCATAGATCGCCAGCGGAAATGTGAAATAGAAAGCCAGCCAAAGCGCGATCGTAAGCCGCCTCTCGGGTCGCAGGCGCCTCAGAACGAAATAGACGATGGCGGCAATGGGAATCAGGACAAGCGAGTCAAACCAAATCATCAGAAGCTTGGAGTACTGCTGATAATAGGAAGGCAGGCCAGCGATCCAGAAGCCGGCCCAGACGACGGTGGCGATCAGAAAGACTCCAACGTGACCTCGAATGGTCATTCTCGAAACACCTCTGGAAAGCTGCCTAACGGACCAGAGCCAAGCCGCGCGCGGGAGCGCGTCGGCTTCAGCGATTTGTCAGAGGGCGCCGCGTCCATCAGGAGTTCTCCGGGTGACAAGGCGTAGTGAGTTGCTACCAAACAGCCTCTATCCAAGAAGGATGTTGTTGGCCCAAACACCGCCAATCAACCCAACGATGATAGCCCCGATGTTTGCGGCTGCGTTAGCAGCAGCAGGCCATTCCCCCTGCCGAAGCAGCTTTTGGAAGCGAGCCGACAGCAAAGAGAGGATGGCGAAGAACACAAAACCGAAAGTGCAAACGAGAGAAAAGTAGCCGGAGAACAGAAAAACAAGAAGATCGTGCAGAACAAAGCCGCAAGAAGCGAAGACCGTCAGCGTAGCCACCAGCCGGTGGCGGTTACCACCAAGGACAAGATACAGCCGGTACAGAAAATACCCGTAGAGGGGATTCCAAACCCTCCAGAACCGGTGGAAGCCGGGCTGGACCCAGGACCCCAAGAACAGTCGCCACAGGAACGGCCCGCTGCCTCTGCGGAGATCATACCCGCGGCGCACGAGATACTGATTGAAACTCGGAGCTCGCATCTACGCGACGCGCGATTTCGCGTTGGTGTATGAATCGGGCAAGCCTTCGCCGACCATTCCAGCGCTCTCTAGTGGATCTTGAGCACACCGGCACCGCCCGCGGTGCTGATGAGTACTGGCTTCAGAGACTCAACCACCGCGCCGAATTCTATACCCGGCCCGGAGTACGCGAGGCGGTGCCCGGTGCAGTGATGGAATGGACTCCTTGGAATCCCGCGCACGGGGTTGATGCGCCCTGCCGGTGCCAAGCCAGCCTGGGCGCAGGCGATGCAGTGCCGCCAGGGTGTGCTGCTCGATGCTCTTGCTTGGGAGTTGTCAGCTGCAAGCGCTCTTTAGGCAGCACGCCTTTCGAGCGTGCACCAGCTGACGCCCCATACTTCGGTTTCGTGGTAGCCGGATGAAGCGAGGTAGCTACCTGGATCGAGCCAGAGTGACGCTCCGCTGCCCCCGGTGGCAAGATCAAGGATTCGCGGGATGTCGTCGGTGGTGGCCCGTGACGCGGCATCCGGAGAGGAGAGATCGCGGACGCTGTTGGGCGACCAGGCTACTACGACTGGCCCCGAAGTCACCGCGTATGAGAGCCCCGATGTCTGCGCTGCACTCGCGTCCGCGTAGGCATACGCGTCGGCAACGTCCGACGGACCGTCAGCGAAGTTCACTTGGGCCCAATGCAGCCGGTCGTGCCCGCGGTTCACCGAAACTGCCACCAGCCCCGGCTCGACGCTCCAGAGATAGCAGGTACGGTTAGGCCCGAACGAATGGACTGCTTCGAACTCGAGATCTCGGATGGCACGGTCGTACTCGCTCGCGGGATCGAGGGCCGCGTGCAGCCGGCGCCCATCTGCGAGGGTAACGATCCTGAAATGAAGCTCACGCCTGGCTTCGAGTGGAAGGGGGTCTGCCCCGTGCCAATGTCGGAAGTCATCGGTGTTCGCGACGAGAATCGGCCCGCCTTCGCACCCGATCTCGCCCGTCCATTTGGCGTCTGTATCCGGCACGAGTGCTGCCTAACGAGGTTTGAGCTCACCAGCACTGCTGGCGAAGGCGGCCACCCGCAGTGAACTGGTGAACCCGAACATGGTTACGGTTGAAGAACGCATGCAGGCGGTGTCCGGTGCAGCGAGGGGTTAGGCGTCATCCGGCCTTCGCCAGGACTTCAACCTGCGCGTCGAGTAGGTTGCCTAGCCGATCCCTTTCAGACTCGAGATCGAAACGTGTCTGCAGATTCAGCCAGAAGCCATCGGTCGTTCCAAAAAAACGAGCGAGTCGAAGTGCAGTGTCGGCGGTCACGGCGCGCTTGCCATGCACGATTTCGTTGATCCGTCGCGGAGAAACGCTAATGCCCTTCGCTAGCCGGTACTGGCTAAGGCCCAGAGGCTTCAAGAACTCCTCGAGTAGAATTTCTCCGGGATGAATGGGCTCAAATGCTCGCTTCGACATGACAACTCCTAGTGATAGTCAACGATCTCAACATCGTGGGCACTACCGCTCTTCCAAACAAAACAGATCCGGTACCGGTCGTTGATTCGGATACTGTGCTGCCCCGCGCGGTCGCCTCTGAGCTTCTCCAGGCGGTTTCCGGGTGGCACTCGCAGATCCTCAATCGCTTCCGCCGCATCTAAAATCAAGAGCTTCCGGAGAGCGGCTCTCCTCAATACACCCGGAACAGCACGGCTCCGCCGCCGGGCGAAGAGCTTCTCGCTTTCCTTGTTGCGGAAGCTCCGGATCACCGCCTAATATTAACGCATAACGTTAATAGCGTCAAACGTTATGGTTCGCAATGAGGCCTAACGGATTTTGAGCTGAGCGGCGCCACGCTAGCGGCGTTCGCTCCAGCGAGTTGTTAGGCATCGCCTCGCGTTCCTTCCCGTCTGGATGGCTACCACGTCAGGCCACCAGAAGGGGCTGGCCACACGCCAAGCATTTGCCGCAGAGCGACCACCTGACCGAGGTGATAGCTGTTGTGTGCGGCAATCGCTTGAAGCACTTCTAGCCGGCTCTTCTCTCCAAGCTGCGACAAGAGATCCGCACCGCGAGACCGCCGATTTAGGGCATCTAACTCCCTGAGGAACCCTGCCACTGCCGCTTCCCACTCCGCTTCGGTTGCTGGGCTGACACTTCCGGGCCAGCCGCCACTGGCATGTTCCGGAATCGGAGGCTCTTGCCCATCCAGCCACTTCACCACCCAGTGCTGCCAGTAGGTCATATGGTTGACAAGCTGAAGAATCGAGTGCGGGAACCCGGCCGTTTGCCTGCCAGCCACTTCCCAGTCCAGACCCTCGAGTGCCGTCACGGGCCCAACGTGAATGTCTCGGCCGGTCAGGACCCGGTCGATTGCTACCTCAAGCATGCGACGATCGTCATTCATCTGTCTCTATCGTCTCTGCGATACCTAACATGTTAATCGGCATCCAGTTGGTGGATGCGAACGGTGAATCAAATGCTGCATGTTCTCTTTGGCCTCGGCCGGTTTCGGTGGCAAACAGCCTAACGCTGCCTGGCTCTGTAGAGGAAAAGACATCTCTGAATTGGCGTGTTATGCGTACCTAGAATGCACGATAACGCTGCTGTCTCGCTTCCGATCGGATATTGCGATAAGAGCACCGATGGACCCATTATTGTGAATCTTTCGGGCGACGGTAACACGATGCGTTCAGCTCTCTCGCTGAGCAGGAAGGGCCGGCCGTGTGCCTCCCGGAGCGAGCCTCTCCGTGCGAGCGGAGGGAGGTCACCGGCGGCCCACTATCGGCGCGGTGAGCCGAGATACTGCGGGAACGAGAGTTCGGTCGACACCCTTCGCTTCGCTCGAGGGCAAGCGGTGGTCGACCGCTACAAGTGCGGGGACACGGCGACCGAGTGCCGCTTCGAGAACCAGTTGGGAGGGGACACGAAGGAATCGTGTCCCCGATGATCGTGTCCCGATTACGCCTCTTCCTTCGCCTTCTGTGCCTCGGCCACCAGCTTGTCCTGGACGTTTCGCGGGACTTCCTCGTAGTGCGAGAACTCCATGTGGAAGCGGGAGCGGCCCTGGGTCATGGCGGTGAGAGCGGGGTCGTAGTTGAGCATCTCGGCCATGGGGACGAGGGCGTTGACGATCTGAGCGCCGCTCTTGGTCTCCATGCCCTGCGGGCGTCCGCGGCGTTGGGCGAGGTCGCTCATGATGTCGCCGGTGAACTCGTCCGAGGTGTTGATCTCGACCTTCATGATCGGCTCGAGCATCACCGCCGCGGCGCGGGCCATCGCGTCTTTAAACGCCAGCGAGCCGGCGATCTTGAAGGCCATCTCGGAGGAGTCGACGTCATGGTACTGGCCATCTTTGAGCCGGACGCGGAAGTCGACCACCGGGTAGCCGGCGAGGAAACCGCGCTTGCGGGCCTCCTGGATGCCTTTCTCGACGGCGGGTCGATAGGTCTGCGGTATCGAGCCTCCGAAGATCTCGTCGAGGAACTCGAAGTCTCCACCGCGCTCCGTGGGCTCCATGATGATCCGGCAATCGGCGAACTGGCCGCGGCCGCCGGACTGCTTCTTGTGGCGCCCGTGGCCGTCGGCGGGCTTGCGAATGGTCTCGCGGTAGGGGACCTTGGGGGGGTGGAGCACCACCTCGACCTTGAACCGCTCCTTGAGCTTGGCGACCGCGATCTCGATGTGGAGCTGGCCGGTGCCGGAGAGTAGATACTCGGCGGTCTCGGGGTCGCGCTCCGCGTGGAGGGTGATGTCCTCTTCCATCAGGCGGTGGAGGGCCTCGCCGATCTTCTCTTCGTCACCCTTGGCCTTGGGCTCGATGGCGTAGGCGATGGCGGGCTCGCGCTCCGCGATCCAGCCGAGCTTGATCGGCTGCTTCTTGTCGCAGAGCGTGTTTCCGCTCGCGGCCTTCTTGAGCTTGGCGACACCGCCGATATCACCGGTGATGAGATGAGGCACGGCCTCGCCGTGCTTGCCTTGCATCGAGAGCAGATGACCGAGGCGCTCATCGGTCTCTTTCTGGGTGTTCCACAGTGGCGTGTCGGATCTGACCGTGCCGCGAACCACGCGGAAGAGGGTGAGCTTGCCGGAGAAGGGGTCGCTCAGAGTCTTGAAGACCAGGGCCGCCGTCGGGCCGTCGGTGATGGTTTCGAGCTCGACCTCTTCGTCACCGATATTGAACGCCGGGAAGGTCTTTCGTTCCAGGGGGTTGGGCATGCACTCGACGATCGAGTCGAGCAGGGCCGCCGGACCGACGCCGTGAAGAGACGAGCTCAGGGTGAGCGGGAAAACCTCATGTTTGCGGATCGCCCGGCGCAGGCCGTTGAAGAGCTCTTCGGCCGATAGGCCGTCCTCGAAGAACTTCTCCAGCAGAGCGTCGTCGCTTTCGGCGACCGCTTCGATCAGCTGGGTGCGATAGGTCTCGAGGGTGTCGGCCATCGAGTCCGGGATGGGCACTTCCTTGCCGCGGCCGTTGCCATCCTTGTCGAACTCGAACGCCTTCTCGGTGACCAGATCGATGATGCCGGTGAAGTCGTCCTCGCGGCCCATCGGCAGCTGGACCGGAACCACGTTGCGGTGGAAGCGCTCTCTGAGCTCGGTCAGGATGTGCTCGAGATCGGCGCGCTCGCGGTCCATCTTGGTCAGGTGGAACATCACCGGGGCTTTGATCTCGTCGGCGTACTCCCAGACCTTCTCGGTGGAGACCTCGATGCCGGAAACCGAGTTGACGCACAGCAAGACGGCGTCGGCGGCCCGCGCGCCGGCGCGGGTTTCGGTGAAGAAGATCGAGTAGCCGGGCGTATCGATTAGGTTGATCTTGTAGCTCTTCCAGGGCACGAAGCACGGCGCCAGGCCGATGGAGATGCCGCGCTCGATCTCCTGAGCATCGAAATCGGTGGTGGTGTTGCCGTCCTCGACCTTGTTGAGCCGGTTGACGACGCCGCCCGCGTAGAGAAGCGAGCTCACAAGGGTGGTTTTACCAGTGTCGCTGTGGCCAGCGACCGCGATATTCCTTATGTTTTCAGGGCTTTCGACCTGCATTCTGGGATGCCTCCTTCTATTTTCGGGCTAGCGATCGTAGCACAGCCCGCGGGGCCCAAACCCGGCCGGGCGGGTAGGTGGGAAGGGCGATTTCGGGCAGTTCGACGCCCGGTCCTCGGGCTGTTTCGCGGCGTCCTTCGAGCGACTACGCGGAGCTGCCGGAGTCGGCCGACCGGATCACGGATACAGGTACCTCGAACCGGTCCTCGAGCTGCGCCTGGAGCTCCGTGGCGGGGCCGACGCAGACCACCAGAGCCCGGTCGGGAGTCAGGAGCTCGCGCGCGGTTTCGAGAAGCTGCTCCCCGGAAATGGCCGCGAGGGCCCGGGGGTATTTCGCATAGTAGTCGTCGGGGAGGTCGTAGACCGCGAGATCGCTCAGCCGTCCGGCGAGCCCGCGCAGGGTCTCGACGGTGTAGGGGAAGCTGCCGATCAGGTAATCCCTGGTGTCGGCGACCTCCTCGTCCCTGGGCGCCTCGTCCAGGAGGCGCCCCAGTTCGCCGAAGATCTCGTCCAGCGCCTCGCCGACGTGCTCGTTGGCGAGGGCGGTCGAGATCACGAACGGCGCCGGGCCGCTTCTCTTTCCAAACGAGCTGCGTACACCGTAGGTGAAGCCACGCTGCTCGCGCAGGTTCAGGTTGAGGCGGCTGGTGAACTTGCCGCCCAGGAGGCAGCTCAGCACGGCCGCCTCGAGATAGCGAGGATGAGCTCGATCGATACCGACATGCCCGACCCGGATCTCGGTTTGGGCCGCTCCGGGGCGGTCGACGATTTCGAGCCGGAGAGCCTGCTGCGCTACGGCCTCGATCCGGGGTCTCGAGATGGGACCGCCCGACCAGCCGGCAAAGGCTGCTTCGGCCTGCTCGATCAGTCGCTCCGAGGTCACGTTGCCAACCGCGACCAGGGTGGCACCCGCGGGTGTAACGTGCCGCGAATAGAAGTCGACTACCGCGTCCCGGTCCAGGCGCTCGAGGGAGTCATGGGTACCGATCAAAGGCGTGTCGTAGACGGTGCCAGCGTAGAGAGACCGCTCGAAGCGCATGCCGGCCACAGACGACGGCTGAGCTTCGCGCCGCTTGACCTCCGCTTGCAGCTGGCGGCGCACCCGGCCGACTTCGTGATCCGGGAAGCTCGGCTCGCGGGCGACCTCGGCGAGCAGCGCCATCCCGGTCTCGAAGTCCTTCTCGAGCACTTCGGTTTCGATGACGGTCGAGTCCCACCCGGTTCCTGTTGCCAGATATCCTCCCAGGCGCTCGATCTCGGCGGCCAGCTCGGTGCCGGTTCGCCGCGAGGTGCCTTCGTCGAGAAGCGCCGCGGTGAGAGAGGGCAGGCCCGGAGAGTCCGCCGGCGCGTGGTGCCCCCCGGCCGCGAGTAGCAGACGCAGGTGGATCATGGGCATGCCGTCGACGGCGAGCCGGAGGACGGCCACGCCGGAGCTCAGCCGGCGGTGCTCACAGGCCGGGAACTCGAAGCCTCTGGCCGGCTCGGGCGCCGGCGGGTGAGAACGGTCGAGCGGCTCGTTCAAGATGGCTCCTCGGGCAGCACCCAGAGGGTCACGGCGCGCTCGGGATCCTGGTAGCGCTGGGTGAACTCGAGGAGGTCGCTCGGCGTGACGGCGGCATAGCGCTCGAGCTCGGAGTCGACCAGCGTCGGATCGCCGTAGTGGGTAGCGAACATCGACAGCAGGTCGGCGCGGCTCTCGAAGGACTCGAGCTCATGCAGGTGCGCGACCCGGGTCCGGTTCTGGGCGCGCTCGAAGTCGGTGGCGTCGGGCGCAGAGGCGCGCCAGGCCCGCAGCGTGTCGAGGAGAACCGCCTCCGCCTCGGCCGGGTCGATGCCGGGACGTAGCGTCATGGCCGCGAGCAGGGTCGATTCGAGCTCGAGCGGCACCATGCCGACGTAGATGTCCTGGGCCATCTCGCGTTCGAGGACGAGATCGCGGTAGAGAGGGCTCGACTTGCCGCCGCAGGCGGCGACGGAATAGAGATCGCCTGCGGGCCAATCGTCCTGCGTGAGTCCGGGACCCCGCCAGGCCAGGTACAGCCTGGGCAGATTGACGGCGTCGCGAAGCTCATGGCGAATCGGCTGTGTTTCTGCGGCCGCCACCTCCGGCGTCGGCGGCTCAGGGCCACCCGGAAGGTCCCCGAAGTAGCGCTCGACCTGCTCCAGGGCGGCGTCCGCCTCGAAGTCGCCCACCAGCGTCAGGACGGCATTGTTCGGGCGGTAGTAGGTGCCGAAGAAGTCGTGGATCTCGGGAAGAGTCGTCGCGGCGATGTCGTCCATGTAGCCGATCACCGGCCAGCGGTACGGGTGGCCTTCCGGATACAGCAGCTCGTGAAGCGTCTCGAAGGCGCGGCCGTAGGGCTGGTTGTCGACGCGCTGGCGCCGCTCGTTCATGACCACGTCCTTCTGGTTCCGGAGCTTGTCCTCGTCGAGGGCCGGAAGCAGGAAGCCCATGCGGTCCGCCTCGAGCCACAGACCCAGCTCGAGGCAGTGCGAGGGCAGTGTTTCGTAGTAGTTGGTGCGGTCGTAGCTCGTCGAGCCGTTGGCGACGCCTCCCACCTGTTGGATCAGAGCGAAATGGTCGTTGGTGCCGACGTTCTGGCTGCCCTGAAAGAGCATGTGCTCGAACAGATGGGCGAAGCCCGTGCGTCCGGGACTCTCGTTCTTGGAGCCCACGTGATACCAGAGGTTGACGGCGACCAGCGGGCGCGAGCGGTCGAGCATAAGCACGACCCGTAGGCCATTGTCGAGCCTCCTTTGGACCAGATGGCTCGCGAGCTCGAAACCGGTGGCCACGCGAAGCTAGTCGGCTCGGCGCCGCCGGAAGAGGTACTCCTGCATCCCGTGGCGCAAGAGATAGGTCGACTCGACCTCGAAGTCGGGCAGGAGCTTGGCGAGCTCCGGCTCCTTGTGAAGGGCGGACCGACGCAGGAACTGCGAGCCCGCCGTGTACAGGATCGAGCCCACGTTGCGGATCTCGAATCGAGACGGCCGGTCCGGTATCTCCTTGCGGATCGAGATCATCCCGTAGAGGAGCGTCGTCGCGTGGCAAACCGGCCGGAGGCGCGACCCGAGAATGCGAATCTCGGCGTCATCGAGGTAGTCGAGCAGATCCCAGAGCAGGATCAGATCGAAGGGGTCGCTCGTCGGGATGTCGAGGTCGAGCGCCCGGCCGAGCGCTTCGGCGCGATCGGCCGGATTGGCGGATCCGAAGATCGAGCTGTTGAGATCGGCGATGAATAGCTTGCAGCTCCGCTCCGCGAAGAACGAGACGTTTGCGCCCGATGCGGGACCAAGGTCGAGCACGAAGCCGTGGTCGGAGCCGATCGGGGCCAGCGCGTGCTCCAGCGCCAGCGAGGTGTGCTCCTCGGGCTTCGCCTCGACGGCGCCGGCGGCCACGCCCTGATTCAGGGCTGATGGGCCCTGGACACGCACCTCTTACTGTCGGTTCCCTGCCGCTGAGGTAGCCCCTTGGGCCGCGGCGGGTTTCTCGGCGGCGTTGTCCGACTGGGCGGACGGCGTGGGTTGGGCGGTGGCGGCCGGCTGGACCGGGGCCGGGCCGCCGGCTCCGGCACTTGCGGCCTTTTTCGGCTTCGCAGGCGCCTCCGGCTGCGCGGCGGCAGCCGGTTCCATGTCGATCGAGCCTTTGAAGTTCGAGCCGTTCTCGAGCACCACTCGCGGGGAGACGATGTCGCCCTGGACCTTGCCCGAGGCCCGGATCACGACCTCCTGCTCACCGAACAGGTGCCCCTTGACCTCACCCTCGACGTAGACGCTGCGGCCGTAGATGTCCGCCCGGATGCGGCCGTCTTTGCCGACCGTCACGTTGTTCGACTTGAGCCGGACCTCGCCCTCGAGCTGGCCCTGAATCAACAGGTTTTCCTGACCGGTGAGGTCGCCCTTGATTCGGATGCTGGCTCCGATCACGGATGCCTGGCTGGGAGCCTGTGGGCGCGCCGCCGGGCGGGGGGCAGCGGTAACCGGCTGCGGTGTCTCTTCGTTCTTTTTCCACACGGGTCGGTTCCTCCTTGGAGTGAGCCCTGAAGCTATGCACTGGGTGGCGGAAAGTCAAGAAAACCCTTTTCTGGAAGGGGTTTCAGGGTGCCCGGGGGCTTGACTTGCGCTCCACTTGCGCCGTAGGATCGAACCATGCGGAAGTACCTGACCGAGCGACAGAAGCAGATCCTCGACTTCATTCGTGAGACCGTTGACCAGCGCGGTGTTTCGCCGACCCATCGTGAGATTTGTGAGCAATTCGGCTATTCCTCGTACGGCACCGTCAACAAGCACCTCAGACTGCTCGAGAACAAGGGGTTCTTGCGGCGCCACTGGAATCAGAAACGCGGCGTCGAGCTGGCGGACGCCAAGACCGAGGCGGCCGAAGCCCTGCAGCAGCTTCCGTTCCTGGGCCTGATCGCGGCCGGAGAACCGATCGAGGCCGTTGCCGACCACGATCGGGTCGATGTGCCCCAGCATCTGCTGACCAGCGGCAACGGCAGCAATCACTTCGTTCTCAAGGTTCGTGGTGACTCGATGATCGACGAGGGCATTCACGACGGCGATCTCGTCGTCGTGCAACGCCGTGAGGCGGCGACGGCCGGAGAGATGGTGGTTGCTCTGATCGGCAGCGACGCGACGCTCAAACGGTTCTACCCCGAAGGACCGGAGGTTCGCCTGCAGCCGGCGAACCACACCATGGGGCCGATTCGGGTTCCGGCCGCCGACGTGACGATCCAGGGCATTGTCGTCGGCCTCATGCGCAGATTCTAAACTGCGCTACCATTGGTCGACGGATTCCGCGACTTCGTTTCTATGGAAGAGGTCATAGTCCCGAGACTTTGAATGGGAGAACCTGAGTCGCCGGGTGGATTCGTCGGCGGAGATTTTGCGATGCAGCCATTTGGCCATAGCCCCCCCAAGTCGCCGGTTCCGAAACCGGCTACGACACCGACCCAACCGGCGAAGGGCAGCGCCCAAGCGCACCTGGACCAGTTGCTCCGATTGATGACCGACAAGGAAGCTTCGGATCTCCATTTGCGACCGAAGCGCCCGCCGCTGCTCAGGGTTCACGGCAAGCTGATTCCGGTGGACTCCGACCCGGTGCCCAATCGGGTCATCAACGAGATGGTGGCGGCTATTCTGACCCCGGTGCAGAAAGTTACGCTCGAAGAGAAAATGTCGGTCGATCTCGGATACGGCGTTCCCGGACTCGCGAGGTTTCGCGGCAACGTGTTTCACCAACGCGGGACGCTGGCCGCGGTCTTCCGGAGAATCCCCTACGAGATCGAGAGCATCGAGGATCTCGATTTGCCCGATGTCCTTCGCGACCTGACCCACATGAAGTCCGGTCTCGTACTCGTTACCGGTCCGACCGGAAGCGGCAAGTCGACATCGCTGGCCGCGATGCTCAAATACGTGATTCAAAACCGCCCGGTTCACGTGATCTCGATCGAGGATCCGGTCGAGTTTCTTTTTCGCGATGATGTTGCCACCGTCTCGCAGCGCCAGGTGGGAACCGACACGATCAGCTTTGCCGAAGCGCTGAGAAACGCGCTGCGGCAAGATCCGGACGTGATTCTGGTCGGAGAGATGCGCGATCCGGAAACCGTCAGCACCGTGATCACCGCCGCCGAGACCGGCCATTTGGTTTTCTCGACCCTTCACACCAACAGCGCGACGCAGTCCGTCGATCGGATCCTCGACACGTTTCCGGGAGACCAGCAGCGTCAAGTCAGGCTGCAACTGGCGCAGGTGCTCAAGAGCGTCATCTCGATGAAGCTCGTCGAGCGCCAGGACGGGAGCGGCCTGGTGGCGGCCCTCGAGATCATGCGCGCGAGTCCAAGGATCTCGAACCTCATCGAGAAGGGGGAGACCGAGCCTCTGCTCGAGGAGATCGAGTCTTCGGTGTCGTACTACCGCATGCAGTCGCTAAACCAGTCGCTGATCTCCTTGCTGGTGCATGGAACGATCTCGTACGAAGAGGCCATGCATCAGTCTCCCGATTCCGATGACTTGTCTTTGAAGCTGCGCAAGATGTTTCCCAACCTGGAAGAAGGCGGAGAGAACATGAGTCCATCAACAGCCGATTTTTCCCAGATCACCGAGCTGCAGCAGTTCCGCAAGCTCTATGAGGAGCAAGAGGAGAAGCACCATCTGCTGCTCTCTGAAAAAGACGAGGTCATCGCCGGGCTCGAGAAGGCGGTCGACGAGGAGAGGCAGGCCCTCGAGTCGAGCAGGCTGCAGATGGAGGAATTGAGCCAGCAGCAGTCGCAGTTGACCAGCGAGTACAACCGGCTACGGCAAGAGGCGCAGCAGAAGATCGATAAGCTGTCGGATCGAATCAAAGAGCTCAATCAGCGCCTGATGGCGGCCGCAAAGTAGTAGCGATCGGCTTCTGCTTGCGCAGGAAGTCCTCGGCCTCGTCACGGGTGGTGACCAGGCCGAGGGCCTGGGCACGTACCAGACCGCGAAGTGCCTCGCCGACCGCCGGGCCCGGCGCGACTCCCAAGATGCGCGCGGCCGCGTGGCCGTCGAGCAGGGGGACCGCGCCGCGCACCAGGGAAGGGTGCTCACGCGCGGTAACCTGGAGCTCGATGGCCAGCTGCCTGGCGGCCGAGACCCCGATCTCGGGCGTCATGGCGACGTGGACCGCGAGGGCCAGCGGCCAGTGGGGTCCGTGTCCAAGAATGAAGAGGCGACGGTCGTCTTCGTTTTTCGGTAGCTGGTCGGCCAGGAGCCGGATTGCCGCTCGGAGGGTCTTTCGGGTCGTCAGGCCTCGCCTCTCGAGGCCGGTGGTCGCGGTGATCGACAGTCCGTCGCTCTGGTGGGCCAGTAGCAGCGAGATCGCCGCCACTCGTCGGTCTTCCCGTCTCCACTCCCTCTCGGAGAGCTCGGCCGCGAGCAACGTGAGGTATTGATCCAGTCGGCCGGCGCTCTCGAGGAGACTGGCGGAAGCGCTCGGATCGGCGGTCTCCGGCACCAGAACCGCGAGCGCTCCCAGCTCGCTCAACGATCCCAAGGCCAGGTGTGTCGAGTCCGCCGCAAGGGTCCTGTGCAATTCGTCTCGAACTCGTTCGACGGCGGTTCGCTCGAGCCGCACCGCGGCGTCTCGCGCCGCATTCGCGGTGGTCGAGTCGATTTTGAAGCCGTCGAGAAACGTGTGAAAGCGAGCCAGGCGAAGCACCCGCAACGGGTCGCGCTCGAAGCAATCGCCCTTCGTGGCTCGTAGCATCCGTTCGGCAAGATCCGAGAGGCCGGCGAACGGGTCGTGCAGCTTCCCGTCCTCGAAGCCCCAAGCGATGGAGTTGATGGTCAGGTCCCGGCGTTCGAGGTCGGCAACCAAGCCTCCGCCCGCGCGGTCCCAGACGTCGACTTGGAAGTCTCCTGCGACCACGCGGTAGGAAGAGAACCGATCACCCCCGAGGGCGATGCAGGTGCCGGTGCTCTCCTCCGCGAGCGAGCTGGCCAGGGCACCTCCTTGGCTCGCGACCGTGATATCCAGGTCGATCGTATCGACGGACAGGACCGCGTCTCGAACGATGCCGCCGACGGCATGGCAGGCCGGATGGCCGGAGCGGCCAGCTCGGCCGGCAACAAGCGCCGCTAGAGGATGGCGCAGAATTCGTTCACCTACGGAGGCTCTGGTCAAGACTCCTGATTCTGACAGCCGAACTACGCTGCGGGACTGTTGGCATGTCGATTTGCCCGCGTACCGCCGCAGAGTCTAAAATTCAACTTTAGGATGTCGGGTCTAAATAGCTTGAAGAAAAGGCTTTTGCCTTCACGAGGCTCGAGGCGAGCGCTCCGGGCCGGCGTCATCCCGGCCCTCTTCATGCTGGCCGCGACGCCCTCGGCTGCTTCGACCTACCGCGCCCGGGTCGAGGAGGGCGTGGTCGCCACCCTGACCGAGGAGAGGAGCCTCCGACTCGAAGCCGAGCCCGAGCGGGGCGAGGGACTGCTCGGTTTCGCGTTGCGGTTTTGCGGCGAACGGGCCGCGGTCGAACGGATCTCGAAGGAAAATGGCGATATCAGCCAGCTGCTCGCCGGGGCCCGTTATCGGATCCCGTTTTCCGGGCTTCGTCCCGAGTGGCAGCTGCGGGTGGTCAAGGCGCTCTTCGCTCACGACTACGCCGCCGCCGAGGGCTGGTACCACGAGATCGGCAGCCCCGCGACGTATGGGCAGGGCAACCTTTGGCAAATGGCCGAGTGGTTTACCGGCCGGGGTGACAACTACCGGGCGATCCGACTGGAGAACAGCTTGCGCGAAGATGAGCTGACGCCCGGCCGGAGAGTTCTGATCCCGGCGAGGCTCCTGCGACCCGCGCTGCGCGCGACGCTGCCTCCTGAGTCGGCCTACTACATCGAGTACGACGAAGACGACGAGGGCGAGTACGCCGTCTACAGCCTCAAGCCCGGAGAGGCCCTCTATTCGAGCGTGGTCGTGCGTTTTACGGGGCGCGTGTATGCCGAGGACGTCAACGCCCTGGCCGGCACGATCGCCAACCGGAGCGGCATCGACCGGGTCACCGCGATCCCGATCGGATACGAAGTCAAGATCCCCTTCGAGCTGTTGGAGCCGGAGTTCTTGCCGGCGGCCGACCCCCGCAGGCGCGAATACGAGGCCGGCCTCGAAGCCAGCTCACGATACCGCAATAGTGTGACCGCCAAGCGTCTCAGCGGCGTGACCGTGATTGTGGATTCGGGGCACGGCGGCTCGGACGTCGGCGCCTCGCATGGAGACGTATGGGAGAGTCTCTACGTCTACGACGTGATGGTTCGGGTCAAGAAGTTGCTGGAAGCCGAGAGCGCCGCGGTGGTGAAGCCGACGATTCGCGACGGCGACAGGCACGTGATTGCCGGAAGCGACGTGCTGCCCGCCTCGCGTCGGCACACCGTCCTGACCAATCCCAGTTACTTGATCGAGGACTCGACCGTCGGTTTGCACCTGCGCTGGTATCTGGCGAACAGCTTCCTGCGCCAGGCGTTGAAGGCCGCGGGGGATCCCGAAAAGGTCGTCTTTCTCTCGATCCATGCGGACTCGTTGCATCCGTCGCTGCGCGGCGGCATGGCCTATATCCCAGGAGCTCGCTACGGCAAGGGATCCTACGGGCGCGAAGGAATGGCCTACGCCTCGCGCCGGGAGGTGCGGGAGAAGCCCCGGGTCGTGTTCAGCGCGGAAGAACGCGTCAAGAGCGAGGGCCTGTCGCGGGATCTGGCCGAGAGCCTCATCGACGCTCTCGACGCGCGTGGACTCGCGGTTCATGCCGACAAGCCGGTGCGCGAGAAGATCGTCCGCAAGCGCCGCGAGTGGCTCCCGGCGGTCCTGCGCTACAATGCAGTTCCGGCCAAGGTGCTGCTTGAGATCTGTAATCTGGCCAATCCCGAGGACCGCAAGTTGATTCAGACCCGGGACTTCCGACAGGGGGTGGCCGAGGCGATCGTGGACGGAATCATCGCCTACTACGGCGATGCCCGCGAATCAGAGAGCCTCTGGGCTGCGACCACGGCTCGCTAACCGGTCGCACTTTTCGGGAACTTTTTCGAGGATCCGGGGTCTGAATCATGGGAGGCCCGAAGCAAGAACCTCGAGCACCGGAGAGAATGGCTATCAGCGCATCGGCGAGTCTCAAGACGCGGGAAGCGAACCTTCTCGAGCGGCATCGCCACGGTGACACCCAGGCATTCGGCGAGCTCTACCAGCAGTTCGAGAGCATGGTGTACAACCTGGCTTTGAGAATGAGCGGCAATCCGGCCGACGCCGAGGACATCGCCCAGGAGACCTTTATTCGAGCCTACCGGCACCTCGGGAAGTTCAAGGGCAGATCGTCGCTCAAGACCTGGGTCTTTCGCATTGCCGTCAACTGCAGCAACACGCGCTTACGGCGTCGGGGAAGACACCTTGCACAGCGGGTGGATGACAGCGAATCCGAGCTCGAACGAGCGGCCGACGAGGGCCGTTCGCCCGAGGAGCGCGCCGTGGCCACCGATCTGTCGGCCTCGGTTCGGGTCGGTCTCGAGCATCTGCCGTCGCACTATCGCGAGGCCGTTTTGTTGAGGGATTTTGAAGACATGAACTACTCTGAGATTGCCGAGGTACTGGGGGTGCGCATCGGCACCGTCCGGTCGCGGATCGCCCGGGGCCGGGAGCAGCTTCGGCGCTGGTTGGAGGTGAACGTATGAGCCAGCATCTGGCGGTCGAGCTACTGTCCAGTTACGCGGACAAGGAGGTGACGCCGGCCGAGCTGCGCATGGTCGAGGGGCATCTCAGCGATTGCACGGAGTGCCGCCACAGGCTCTCCGGTTTGCGCGCGATCGCGGCAGGCGTCCGACGTTTGGAGAGCGTGGCGCCACCGCCGACCCTGTCGGCGGCAGTCGAGCGTCGTGTGCGCCTGGCGGCGCTCGAGGAGCCCCGCGGTTTCCGCCTCGAGGAGGGATTGAGACGCTGGTTGGGGCAACCGGTCCTGGCTCCCGTATTCGCGATTGTCCTGGCCCTCGGCGCGATTCTGTACCTGTTCGCTCTCGGTGTTTCCGAGCACGGCCGGACCACGACGCGCGTGATCGTGGCTTCGGCGCCCGAGGAGGAAGACAGAGAGACCCTAGGTGTGCCGGAGATCGAGCAATCGAGCCCAGGTCGCCGCGACCAAGCCAAAGCCGTGCCGATGGCTGAAGCGGCAGCGGTCGATACAGCTGGCTCGATCGAGCAGGATCGAAGGGGGGGAGTTCGTTCGAGAGCCGAAGCCGGCCAGCGCACAGCCGTCGCGGCCGAGCCCACGCCCGCGGCGTTGATGGAGGCGTCCTTCGCCGACGGTGAGACCGAGACTCGATCGCTGTCGGGGCGCGTGTTCGTCAAGGAGGCCGACGTCTGGATCGAGGTTGGACTGGAAGGCCAGGCGGCCGCGGAGTTGATCGACCTGCGTGCGGAGACCACCGACCTCGATGGCGAGCTGGCGGCCTTTCGGAGCCTCGAAAGAGTCAGGCTAAGGGTCGATGATCGGATCGTCGAGGTCATGTACCCGGCGCCCAAGCCGCAGGGGTGATCTCTTTCGGTGCGGGCTCTGTGCCGACGGCCTCTAGTCGTAGCCTTCCCAAGGCTTGATCGACTCGATACGCCAGTTGTCGCGCCCGAGGGCGACCTCCTCGCCCGGGTGCTTGCCCAGCAGGTTGTCGGCGGCTTCGGACTCATAGGAGAGAATGCCGAGGTCGGGATTGCTCTCCCAGGGTCCAAGGATGGTTACCTCGCGAGTCGATCCGTCGCCGTCGACGCTCGCGAGCACTACCGTAGCCCCGATGCGCACTTTTGACGAATCGATCTGATCGAGTGCGATCGGTTGGGCCCGGGCGAGATTGCCTTCGAGGCCATGGACCCTGGCGGAAAGGTATTCGTGTCTCTGGCGCGCCGACTTGTACTCGAAGTTCTCGCGCAGGTCACCGAGCGCCCGGGCTTCCTCGATTGCCTTGCGATTGGCCGGGATCTCGACGTAGAGGAGGTTCTTCAGCTCGGCTCGCTTCTCTTCGATGATGGCGGTCGTCGCGTAGAGGGAATTGGACGATCCGGTTCGGTAATCCGGGAAGCGCAGGTGCAGCGCGGTCAACAGCCGGTCGCGCAGATGCTCTTCGAGCGGAGTCCGCTCGAACAACTCGTGCACGCTCTCCGCCTGATCGGCCTCGAGCCGCTGGATGAGGGCTTGAGTCACGGCACCGTCCTCGAGGATGCGCTTGATGGCAACCTTGTGCTTGGAGAACTCCGGTAGGCTCTTCGAGCGAAGCAGCTGCCCGAGGGCACGGGCCGGATTGCGTTTGCCGAAGTAAGGAGTCTGTTCGAGGTGCTCGAGCAGCCAGAGGAACGCGGCCGGGCGCTTGGCCGGTTGGCTGAGGATGCGATCGACGAGCTCTTCGGCCTGCTCGCGCTCGGAAACCCACAGCTTCTGGAACAGGAAGTCGAGGACCGGAGCGTCCAGCTCGTGTGCTAGAGCGTTGCCGAAGATACCTGGCCAGTCGGTCCGAAGATCGACGAGAGCGCCGAGGCATGTGAGCCTCAGGCTGCGGTCACCGATCGCACGCACCACCGCAGCGGGATCCCTGGTGGTCTTGAGAATGTCTTCAATGGTCCAGGGAGGTCGTTCGATCACGCGGTCCGAGCGCTCGAGGGCGGCCAGGATTCGGATGGCCTCGTCCGGCTTCTTCTCTTTCCGCGCATCCGCGATCCGGACCAAGGCGTTGCCGTGCTCGAGCGCGGTCTCCGAGCCTCGCTTGGCCTCCCGGAGGAAGATCTCGAGCTTCTGTTTGAGATCCGCGCGCTCGAACTGGGCGCGTATTTCCTCGCCCGCGGCGGCCGCGCTGTCGGCCCAGCTGTAGATCTGGCGGGCACCCTTGCCGGCAGCCACGAGTTGGGGGTGGTTCCGGGCCTTGGCCCACCAGGAACTCCAGCTCTTTTCCTCGATCAGCCCGCTCAGCATGCCTTTGATTTGGGTGGCGGTCAGTTTGGGCTGACCGATCAGAATCAGCCGCAGAAGCTCCGAGGGATCCGACTTGGCGAGTGAGGCAAGCTCGTCGGGAGCTTCGATCTTCCGCCGCAAGAAGTGGTCGGAGGCGAGGGGCTCCAGGACCTTGCTGGCGGCCCCGAAGCCGATACTCAGCCCCGAGTGATTCTCGAAGTTGACCTTGAGCTTCTCGAGCTGGACATTGACCTCGACCACCTCGCCGACACCCTTGCCCTCCATGGCGACGATGGCGCCGACGTCATAGGCCAGGACGCCTCTCAGTCGGCGCACCTTCTGCCAGATTCTGGGGATGTCGTCGATGGCTCGCCTGAGGCCCATCTTGTCGGTCAAGACCTGCACGATCTCGCTGTTGGGATAGAGCTTCTCGAGAGTGGAGATGATCTCCCGGTTCAGATCTTCGGCGGTAAAGGAGATCTCGCCGGTTGCTTCGAGCAGGGTGAGCCGCTCCTCCCAGCTCCCCTGGCTGGAGAGCTGCTCGTCGAGAAGCTCGAGGAGCTGCTGGGCCACTTCGGGCCCACTGGACGAGGCCAGGGCTCGTGCGGTCGAGGTAAAAAAGCCGAGGTCGTCCGGCTCCTCGTCGAGCCGCGTCAGCCAATCATCTTCGACGGCCTCGAAGTTCTGGGCCTCGATGTGCTTCCTGGTGGTCTTGGGCAGGCTCATGGGACCTCAATAGCAACGTTTCGGCAAGGTAGAGTATCGCAATGGATCCGGCCCGTCGCGCCCAGCTCGCCGCCAGACTGAGGGAGTGCGGCGAGCTCGAGATGTTCGAGCTGATCGAGGCGGAACTGGGCGATTTGGACGCCGAGGTAGTCCGCACCGCGCTACGCAACCCACATGTTTCGAGGCGGGTTATCGAGCTCGTGCTCGCCGAGCGCCGGCTGCTCTCTTCGCACGAAGTCCAGAAGGCGCTGGCACAGCACCCAAAGACTCCCGAGCCGAGGGTCCTCAACCTGGTGCCAGGTCTGTACTGGCGGGATCTGGTGGAACTGGGTGGCAGTACGCGCGTCCGGCCGCGCGTGCGCCGGGCCGCGGAGCGGCGTCTCGCCGAGCGACTGCCGCGGCTGGGAGTCGGAGAGCGCATCGCGATCGCGCGCAAGGCCGGGGCCGGAGTCATAGGTCACCTCCTGCGCGATCCCAACCTGCGAGTGATCGGTGCGCTGCTCGAGAACCCCAGGATGACAGAGGGCCTGCTGGCGCCATTGATCAACGGCGACCGGGCTGCGCCGGAAGTCCTGGGCCGTATCGCGCGAGATCGCAAATGGGGCAGCCGGTACCCGATCCGAAATGGCATCGCCCGCAACCCGAGAGCCCCGGTCGCGACGGCTCTCGGACTGCTCGTGTACCTGAAGAAGTCCGACCTGCGCGACGTGTACGCCGATCGTCGTCTGGCGCTGGTAGTGCGGCGCAAGGCCGGACTGCTCTTGGGTATGGACACCGGAGATGGGAAGAGTGCGATTTGACCGCCTCGGCGGCCGTCAATAGAGTGTGAAGCTGGGAAGAAAAGTGACCGTACATAACAGCCGCCAGCCTCCATGGGAGGAAAACCAAAGCCGTGAGGCGGCCAGTTTCGGCACGTGGCTACGGAGCCAGCGCAAGATTCGAGAGGTTCCGCTCGGCGAGATCGCCGATGCCACCAAGATCAGCATCCGGTACCTCGAAGCGCTCGAGCAGGATCGCTTCGATGTCTTGCCGGCGTCGGTGTTCGCCAAGGGCTTTCTGCGGGAGTACGCGAGGTTCGTCGGTCTCGATCCGGACGAGGTGGTCAACTCCTACCTCACCGCGCAGCAGGCCTCCACGGATTCCGAACCCGGTGACGACTCCGAAAGGGCCAAGCCGCGGACCAAGGAGTCCAAGAACACCTGGCTGTTGATTCTGGCTTTGCTCGTGGCCCTGGTTTTGATCGCGTTCCTCATCTACTGGGGGGGGACGCAAAACCGGGAAGAGGCGACCGCGCCGACGATCGCGGCGCCGGTTCTACCGCCGGCACCGCCGCAGCCGGTCGACGACACCGCGACGCCGTCGGCGGCCTTGGTCGTAACCATGGACTTCACGGAGGACTGCTGGGTGGAGGCTTCGGTGGACGGCCGGCGCCGCATCAGTGAGCTCCACGTTCAGGGGGAGTCCATGCGACTGGAGGCGGATGAAGAGGTACGCCTTACGCTCGGCAATCCTGAGGGTGTTCGAGTCGAGGTCAACGGCGAACCGTACACGCTGCCGCCGTCCGATCGGGAGGTTACCCGGGACCTGGTCATCAACCGCGACGACCTCGGGTCGGACTCGGCTTCTCGATGACACACGACGATCTCCACGGACTGGCCCTTGAGGTCCTCGAGGGCGGCGACGAGGCGAAGCTGCTTGCGGCCTCGGGTCTCTTGCCGCTGCCGCCCGAGCAGTTGATCCAGCTCCAGGTCCGGCTCACCGAGGGGGCGCAGGAGGAAATCCGCCGCAAGGCTGCCGAGTCCTTAGGCGGCCTCCAGCCGAGGATCGCGGCAGCTCTGATCGAGGACGGCACCACACCCGAGGTGATGACCTATCTCGGGCGTCACCTCCGCCATCCGGTGGTGCTCGAGGCGATTCTGCGGAGGCGTCAGACATCTCCCGAGCTACTGAGCGAGCTGGCCGCAGTCCTCGATCCCGAGCTGCAGGAAGTTCTCCTCCTGCGGCAAGACGTGATCGTGGAGTTCCCGGAGCTCCTCGTCGAGCTCGAGCAGAACCCGCAGGCGACCGCCTATACCAAGAGGCGAATCAACGAGTACCGGGAACATTTGCTGCCAAGGGAGAGGCGACCCCGCAAGTCGCGTGCGGAGCTCGAGCAGGATGCCGACGCGGTCACCGACGAGGAACTGGCCGAGGCAATCGAGGAGGTCAGGGGTGCGGTCCCGGCGGAAGGCGACAGGGACGAGACCATCGGACTGACCGAGTCGCAGATTCGAACCTTGCCCATTCCAGTCCGCTTGCGGCTCACCCGGGGCGCGTCGAAGGGGCTTCGCGGCATACTGATCAAGGACCAGAATCCCATGGTCGCGACTTCGGTTCTGCACAACAGCCCGGTCAACGAGCTGGAGGTGGAGCAGATTGCCAACAACCGAGCGGTTACTTCAGAGGTTCTGGATACGATTGGGAAGTCCAGGTCCTGGATGCGTAAGTACTCGATCATGCTCGCACTGGCAAAGAACCCGCGCACGCCGGCCGGGATGGCCGCCCGCCTAGTGCCGCGCCTTTCCGTTCGGGACCTGCAGCAGCTCTCCCGGGACCGCAACGTGGCGAATGCCGTTCGAAGCACCGCGCTCAGGTTGTATAGAATAAAGCGAAATTGAGCGCTGCGCGGAGTTCTTAGGAGATACGCGATAAGGATGGCCAAAGACTATTACGTGGTTCTGGGTGTGGCTCAGAACTCGACCGAGAAGCAGATTCGGCAGCGGTTTCTCGAGCTGGCCCGAGAAAGGCATCCGGATCGTTTCCAGGGGGCGGAGAAGGTCAAGGCGGAGGAGGAATTCCAGGAGATCACCGAGGCCTTTAACGTTTTGACCGATCGTGAGCGCAGAAGGCTGCTCGACAGTGAGCTTTCGCGTCCGTCGCTGGCACAGCAGGGGACCGCTGAGGAGGCCGCTCGCGTCTACATAGCGAGAGGCCTCGAGTCGCTGCGCTCCGGAGACGTTACGCAAGCGATTGAGAACCTGGAACAGGCGACGCGAGAGGCTCCGACCAGCGCCAAGGCCTGGTACAGCCTCGGCGTGGCCAGTCAGAGGCGCCCCGGCGGCAAAGGGCGGGCCCGGGCCGCCTTCGCCAAGGCCTGCGAGTTCGAGCCGATGAACGCCAAGTACCTCAAAGAGGCCGCCAAGGCTTTTGACAGCGGCGGCATGTACGCGGAAGCCGCGCGGCTGTACAAGGAGGCGTTGGACTGGGGTGGCGAGGATGCCGAGGTCCGAGCCGCCTTCCAAACGGCCCTCCAGATGGCTAAGTCGGCCGGTTGAGTTCATACCGGCCCGAGAATAGGTTCTGAGTCGTTTGGCCATTCACTCTTCAGCAGCGGCTCGTTCCGACGTGGGCAGGAGTCGCTCGACCAACGAGGACTACTTCGCGATTCGCCCGGAGAGCGGGCTGTTTCTGATCGCCGATGGCATGGGTGGCCACGGCAACGGCGAGGTCGCGTCGCGGCTGGTGACGTTGTCGGTCTGCGAGTCGATCGAGGCGGTGCCTAGAAAAGCCTGGGGGCGAAAGGGCAGTCTCGAGCCGTTCGGGGACGAGCTTCGCAAAGCGCTGGTGCGGGCGAACCAGGCGGTTTTCAAAGCGGTGGAGGAGAACGAGGACCTGGCCGGAATGGGAGCGACGATGGTCGCGATGATGTCCAGGGACGCCACCGCGGTGATCGCTCATGTCGGCGACAGTCGGGCCTATCGTCTCCGCGGCGGCCGGCTCGAGCAACTGACCGAGGACCACACCTGGGTCGGTCAGCAGGTGTCAGCGGGAGAGCTCTCGCTGGACGAGGCTCGCAGCCATCCCTTTCGGAATGTGGTGACTCGCGCCCTGGGCGGAGAGGCGGAGCTCGTCGTCGACCAATCTGCCCACGATGTGCAGGCCGGTGATCTCTTTCTGCTTTGCACGGATGGCTTGACCGGCGTTCTCGAGGATGAAGAGATCGCCGAGATACTCGGCGGCGGCGGCACCCTGGACGGGCGCTGCGCGACGCTCATCGGCGCGGCCAACGACGGCGGCGGCCCGGACAACGTGACCGTGCTGTTGGTGAGCTTTACGGAGTCAGATTCCGGCTCCTAGGCTCCGAATCGATAGCCCTCGCGAGCCTTTACATCGAGATCGGGGTTCTTCACTCTGACCTCGACCTTCCGGTAGCCGGATTGACCGGCCGGTGTCTCTGAACTGTAGCTGAGCAGGTAGTAGCCGCTGTTCTCTTCGAGTACCGCGGCCAGGGGAGCCTCGAAGCTCACGTGGTTGAAGAGGTATTCGCCGCCGGTGTCGATGGCGAGCACGTTCATGCTGTCCTGCACGCCTCTGGTATTTACGAGCAGCTGTCCGGCGAAGTCGATGCCGGTGAGCACCGAGATCGAGTAGACGGCAAGGTTGTTGTCATTGAGGGTGTGCACCATGTCGTCGTAGTAGCGTTCGTCCGGTAGGACGGTGCCGAAGCCGGTGACCTCACCGAAACCCGCGCTGAAGAAGAGCAGGTTCTTGCGGCCCACTACGTTGCCCGCGGCTTCGGCGAGGATCTCGAGGCCGCTGTAGAGCCTTTTGGTCTGGCGCCGGAGCTCCTTGCCCTGGGGCAGGTTTGCCAGCAGCGAGGGGCCTTCCGACCGCCGCTCCTCGAGGCGCGAGGGCCAGACTTCCGGTGGATTTTTGCCTCGGGCCGCGTCGTGAATCGCCTGCGCGAGCTGCTCGTTGTCCCGGGTGAAGTCGGTGTAGACCTTGAGCTTGAAGTCGTAGCGGACAACCGCGACCCAGTCGTTGGGAAGAAGCTCGGTTCGGATCCACGTCTCGGCGCGTCGCGCCAGATCCATGTACTTGGTGGTGAGGCTGGGTGCGGCGAGGCGCTGGTCGTGGAGGAACAGGATGAAGTAGCGGTCCACCGGCATCTCATCGGGGGAGATCTTCAAGGTCGCGGCAACGTCGCTCGAATCGACCAGTTGGCGATTCGAATAGAAGGTCGAGCCGGTCAGCTCCACGACGCCGTCCTCCTCTTCGACGATGAAGTCGTCGCGGTCGAGACCCAGAATCACGTTGCCGTTCTTGTCTGTGACCACGACGTCGAGGAGGACCTCGTTGACACTGACTTCGCCCTCGAACGTACCGGCGCTCCTCTCCTGAGCTGTCGCCGAGAACGGAAAGGCCGCAACAAGCGCGAGCGCGGACAAAAAGTACTTTGCGGGTCTCATCAAGCCTCCTGCTGTGTGCGTTTTTGCATCCGACCTGCCCTCATCGCCCAAATAAGAGCAAATCCCGAGCCAGGTCGAAACCGCGCGGAACTGCAAGCCACTCCTGGCAATCATCTCGCGGGGGATGGGCGGACCTCGGCGGCCACCGTCGACAATCGATGACAGTGTACCCTCCGGGCAACGAGAGAGAGTGCAGTACCGTACATAATGACGCTCCGGGTCAATCGCAAGGAGGATTCAGGATGTGCCACCGCAATTCGCGCCACACTGTTGCCCTAGCCGTCAGTCTCACCTGCCTCAGGCTGGTCTTGGTCGCACCCGCCAAGGCTGAAGTCGACGGCAATTGGCCCGGCTTCCGGGGTGCCCACGCCCGCGGCGTGGCCCAGGGTGCCTCGCTGCCAACGGAGTGGTCGGTCGCGGACACGACGAACGTCCTTTGGAGGGTCCCGGTTGCGGGTCTCGGACACTCTTCTCCGGTGATCTGGGGCGATCGCATCTATCTGACCACCGCGATCAGCGGCAAGCAAGATCCCGAGCTCAAGGTCGGCCTTTACGGCGACATCGATTCCGTCAAAGACGAAACGACTCATAGGTTCATGGTCCATGCCTTCGACAAGCGCGACGGCAAGCTTCTTTGGAAGCGGACGGCGCGCGAAGGGGTCCCCCGCATCGAGCGTCATCCGAAGGCCTCCCATGCCAATTGCACGGTGGCGACGGATGGCAAACACGTTGTCGCCTTCTTCGGATCGGAGGGTCTGTTCGTCTACGACGTGGAGGGTGAATTGCTCTGGAAGAAGGACTTCGGAGTCCTCGAAGCCGGCTACTTCGAGGTTCCGGGAAACCAGTGGGGCTTCGCCAGCTCACCGGTGATTCATGAAGGCAAGGTGATCATCCAGGTCGATGTCAAGGAGAATTCGTTTCTGGCGGCGTTTGCCGCCGATACCGGGAAGGAGCTCTGGCGCACGGCTCGGCACGACGTCCCGACCTGGAGCACCCCCACCGTGCATGTCGGCGAGATCGGATCGCAGGTCATCGTCAACGGCTACCGGCACATGGGCGGCTACGACCTGAGCTCGGGCAAGGAGGTGTGGCGGATGCACGGCCGGGGAGATATCCCGACGCCGACACCGTACGTGGTAGATGATCTGATCTACGTGACGCAGGCCCATGGGGGTGGCATGCCCGTCTACGCCATCAAGACGACTGCGGTGGGGGATATATCTCTGGAAGAAGGCGAGACCGCGAACAAGTACGTGGCCTGGAGTGCACCCCGCGGCGGCTCCTACATGCCCACGACGGTGGTCTACGACGGCCTGATCTACATTCTGCGCGACAACGGCATCCTGCGGGTTCGCGACGCCAAGTTCGGAGAGCTCCACTATGAGCAACGGATTACAGGAAACACGGGATTCACCGCTTCACTCGTGGCGGGTGACGGCAAGGTCTACCTGACCGCTGAAACGGGCGAGGTCTACGTCGTCAGAGCCGGCCGCGAGTACCGGCTCCTGGCGACGAACGAGATGGGCGAGGTCTGTATGGCGACTCCGGCCATCTCGGACGGGATCCTCTTCTTTCGAACCAGAAACCACCTGGTGGCCGTGGGGCGCTGATTCGGGGACCTCGGGGACACGATTCCATCGTGTCCCCTCCCGACTGGCTCTCGAGGGCCTAGCCGTACTTCTCGTAGAATCCGCCGGCCTCGACGACCCGGCGATAGGCGTCGCCGGGCTGGAAGCGGTCGCCGAGCTCGGTCGCCCAGCGCTCCATTTCGGCCGCCAGCTTGTCCAGTCCCTGCGCGTCGGCCCAGCGGCAGAGCCCGCCGCGGAATGGAGGGAAGCCGGTTCCGAAGATCATCGCCAGGTCCAGGTCCGCGGCGCTCCGGACGATCTGCTCTTCGAGACAGCGGGCCGCTTCGTTGACCATCGGCAGCATCAGGCGCTCGGACATCCGACCGGCGTTGGGGTCGTCGATCTTGGAGGTAATGCCGAGCAGCTCGTAGACCGCGGGGTCGGGCCTGGTTCTCCGACCCTTCTTGTAGAGATAGAAGCCCTTCTGGGCCTTGGCCCCCAGGCGCCCGTCCTCGACCATTTTGTCCATCCAGCCGGGGTAGGTGAGCCGTTCCGGGTAGGCCTCGGACATGATGTGCGATACGTGAACCGCCGTGTCGAGTCCGACTTCGTCGGTGAGCGCACACGGACCCATCGGCATGCCCCAGCTCGACGCGGCCTCGTCGAGATCCTCCATCCGGTGCCCCTCGTCGAGCAGCCACATGGCCTCGGCCATGGTGAAGGCGAGCAGGCGGTTGACCAGGAAACCCGGACCGCTCTTGACCACGATCGGGGTCTTGCCGAGCTTGCGCGAAACTTCCACGATGGTGTTGATCGCCGTGGCAGAGGTCTTCTCGCCGACCACGACCTCGACCAGCGGCATCCTGTGCACCGGATTGAAGAAATGCATGCCGACCACGCGCTGGGGATTGGGCGTGTCCCGCGCGATCAGGTCGATTGACAACGACGACGTATTGCTGGCCAGGACGCAGTGCTCCGGGACCATCGACGCGAGCTCGGCGAAGACCTTCTGTTTGACGTCGAGTCTCTCGACGATCGCCTCGATGACCAGGTCGACCTCGCTGAAACCGGAATAGTCCAGGCTGGAGCGGATGAGCGCCAGCCTGCGTTCCGCTCCGGGGCGCTTGAGCCACCTGCGCTTGACCTGTTTCCGGAAAAGGCCCGCGGCATGCTGCACACCCTTGGCCAGGGCGTCGTGGCTGATGTCCTTCATGCGGACCGGGAGCGAGAGCTTGTCGGCGAGGATCTGGGCGATTCCTCCACCCATCACGCCGGCACCGAGAACGGCGGTCGACTCGATTTGAATGGGCTTGCCGCCCTCGGCGAGGCCGCCGCTCTTGGCGGCTTCCATCATGTGAAAGAGGTGGATCAGGTTCTTGGCGGTTGGCGAGACGGCGAGCTCGCCGATCGCCCGCGCCTCGGCTTCGAGCCCGGCCTGGTGTCCGTCCGAGAGCGACGTCTTGACGACTTCGAGCGCGCGCAGCGGTGCGGGGTAGTGGCCGCGAGTGGTCTTCATCACCTGCTTGCGTGCCTGGTCGAAGACGATCTTGCGGCCGAGTGGGTTCTTCTCGAGCAGTCTCGCTCGCAGGCTCGAGCCGCGGGATTTCGGTTTCTTGCCAGCGATGACACCTTCCGCGAACCTGCGCACCTCGCGTGGGAAGCTGGCGTCCGGAATCAGCGCGTCGGCCAATCCGATCTTGAAGGCTTTCCCGGGGCGAACCGCCTTGCCGGCCAGAATGATGTCGAGAGCGGCGGTGAGGCCGACCTTGCGCGGCAGCTTGGTGCAGCCGCCCCATCCGGGCACGATTCCCAGCTTGGTCTCGGGAAGGCCGATTCGAATGTCTTCCCGATCGCTGATCAGGATGTAGTCGCACGAAAGTGAGATCTCGGTCCCGCCGCCCATGCAGGTTCCGCGCACGGCGGCGATCGTTGGGAACGGCAGGGCCTGCCAGCGATCGAAGAGCTCCTGACCTTGGCGCGAGCCCTGCTCGGCCTCGGCCGGATCGGTCACGCCGGCAATCGCGTCGACATCGGCCCCGGCGATGAAGATCCGCTCTTTCGCCGAGGCCAGAATCGCGCACCTGACCTCACTTCGACCCGATAGCTCGTCGACAAGCAAGGCGAGCTCTTCCATGGCCTCGCGGGTGAAGACGTTGGCCCTCTTGTCCGGAAGGTCGAAGACTACGGTCGCGAGACCGCTCTCGGTTATCTCGAGACGGAATGCCGTACCCACTGTGAATTCCTCCCCGATCCGCCCGGCCGCCTCAGCGCGTTCGGGCTTTGGTACTCAGGCCGAGCGCTCGGCCTCGGCGTCGCGATAGACCTGTTCTATGACTTCGCCGTATTTCTGGTTGATGACGCGACGCTTGATCTTCTGGGTCGGAGTGAGCTCTCCGCTTTCGATGGTGAACTCGTGCGACAGAAGCTCCCACGCGTGAATCCGCTCGTATTTGGCCAACTCCTTGTTGGCATTCCGGACTTCACCCGCGAAGAGCTCCTGGACCTTTGAGTCCGCCAGCAGTGCGGCGCGATCGTCCGTGCCGAGGCCCTGATTGCCGGCCCAGACTTCGAGCGTGGCGAAATCGGGCACTAGGAGCGCAGACAGGAACTTGCGCCGGTCACCGATGACGACCGCCTGTTCGATGTACTGGCTGGCCTTGAGCTGGCCTTCGATCGGGGCCGGCGCTACGTTCTTTCCGTAGGCGTTGACGATGATCTCCTTCTTGCGGTCGGTGATCCTCAGGAAGCCCTCCTCGTCGATCTCGCCGATATCGCCGGTGTGAAACCATCCCTCCGCATCGATCGCCTCGGCCGTCTTCTCGGCGAGGTTGTGGTAGCCCTTCATGATGTTGGGGCCCTTGGCGAGAATCTCGCCGTCGTCGGCAATCTTGAGCGTGACTCCGGGGATCGCTCTACCGACTGTGCCCATCTTGACGAACCCGGGCCGGTTGACGGTCAGGACGGGCGACGTCTCCGACAGGCCGTAACCCTCGTAGATCTCGATGCCGGCTCCCCAGAAGAACTCGGCGACGTCCCTCGCCAGCGGCGCCCCACCCGAGGTGGCGACCTCGAAACGGCCGCCGAGGCGCTCCTTGATCTTGCCAAAGACGAGTTTGTCGGCGAGCTTGAGCTTGAAGCCGAGAAATCCCGGCGGCGTCTTGCGGGTGAGGCGGTAGGGCAGAGCTTTCTTGGCCACGCTCACCGCCCAGCTGAAGATCTTCCTTTTGAGAGGCGAGCTCTTCGAGACGTTCTCTCGCACTCTGGCGAGGACTTTCTCGTACACCCGCGGCACCGAAACGAACACATGAGGCCGGACTTCGCCGAAGTTCTGGGCCACGGTTTGAACCGATTCGGCGTACGCGACCGTGACGCCCTGGCGAAAGTAGATGTAGTCGATCGTACGCTCGAACGAGTGCGACAACGGCAGAAACGAGAGCGCCGTCTGGTGGGGCTCGATGTCGAGGCAAGTGAGGCACGCCTCGACGTTGGAAGCGATGTTCTCGTGGGTTAGCATCACGCCCTTCGGATTGCCGGTGGTGCCGCTGGTGTAGATGAAGGTCGCTAGGTCTTCGGGCTTGATTCTCGAGGCTCGCTCCTTGAGCTCCTCCAGGGGCATGGGAGCGGAATCGCGTGTCAGGCTGTCCAGAGTCTTGATGGCATCGCTCGGCGGCTCGCCTTCGATCAACACGAAGTTCTTGATCGCGGGCATGTCGTCCCTGATTTCCAGCAGCCCGTCCAGACGCTCCCGGCCCTGGATCAGAGCGATCTCTGCACCGCAGTCGTTGACCACGTAGGCGGCCTGGTCGGATGTCAAGGTCGGGTAGACCGGAACCAGGACCGCCCCGACGCCCAGCGCCGCGAAATCCACCGTCGGCCAGTGGGGCCCGTTCTCGGCCATCAAAGCGACGCGGTCCCCAGGCTCGACGCCGAACTGGACCAGGCTCGCGGCGACCGTCTGGACCCTATCCACGAGCGCGCGCGAGGAGATGGATCTATAGCGACCGTCGACCTTATGCATCAGGCAGTCGGACTTGTCATACGACTCGATGACGAAGAGAAGATCGGCTAGCGTTCGGATAGCCATATGCACCCCCTTGGAGGACGAAACGAATCTAGATGGCCGAGAAGGCCGCGTGATTCTATCTTAAGTCCCAGCGGCCCCAAGTGGGCTATCTTGCGGGAAAAATGGTCGGGGCGAGAGGGTTTGAACCTCCGACCTCACGGCCCCGAACCGTGCACTCTACCAGGCTGAGCTACGCCCCGACGGCGGTTGGTGTCGATCCGCGCGGACGGATCAGGGGAAGGGGAGAATACCGGTGCTCCCGCGGCGGGTCAAGATCGGGGGAATGAGCTAGAGTTTTGCCATGACCATCGAGACCTTCAATCCCGCCACCGGAGAGTTGACCGCCGTGTACCCGGCATATCGAGAACCGGAGGTCGAAAGGGCCCTGGCGAAAGCCGCCGAGGAAGCGCCCGCCTGGGCGTCGAGGTCGATCGCCGAAAGAGCGGACCTCCTGTGCCTGGCTGCGGGGATTCTCGAGGACCGCAAGATCCAATACGCCGAGCTGATGGCCCTGGAGATGGGCAAACCGGTGAGAGAAGGCAGGGCGGAGGCGGAGAAGTCGGCGTGGGTCTGCCGGTACTACGCCGATGAGGCGGAGTCTCTGCTGAGGGCGCGGGAGATTGAGACCGACGCCAGCAAGAGCTTTGTCGCCTTCGAGCCGATCGGGCCGGTGCTCGCCGTTATGCCCTGGAACTTCCCCTTCTGGCAGGTGTTTCGTTTCGCGGCCCCCAATCTCATGGCCGGCAACGTCGGACTGCTCAAGCATGCTTCGAACGTGCCCGGCTGCGCGGTGGCGATCGAAGAGATCTTCGTCGAAGCGGGATTTCCGGAGGGCGCGTTTCAGACGCTACTGGTGGGGAGCCGAGCCGTGGCCGGTTTGATCGAAGATCCGCGGGTGTCGGCCGTCACGCTGACCGGCAGCACTCCCGCCGGTCGCGCAGTGGCCGCCAAGGCCGGCGAGTGTCTCAAGAAGACCGTGCTCGAATTGGGGGGCAGCGACCCGTATGTTGTGCTCTCCGACGCCGACCTCGATATCGCCGTCGAGGCTTGTGTTGCCGGCCGGTTGCTCAACACCGGGCAGAGCTGCATTGCCGCCAAGCGCTGGATTGTCACCGCGGATCGGCGCGAGGAATTCGAGAGGCGCACAATCGAGGTGCTCCGGGGCAAGGTCGTCGGCGACCCGCTCTCGGAAGAGACCGATGTCGGACCGATGGCCCGCGCCGACCTGCGTGACGAGCTTCACCAACAGGTGCTCGCGAGTGTCGACAGGGGCGCGCGATGCCTGCTGGGCGGCGAGCTTCCCGACGGCGAGGGCGCCTTCTATCCGGTGACGGTGTTGACCGACGTGGCCCCGGGCATGCCCGCCTACGAAGACGAGCTCTTTGGTCCGGTGGCGGCGATCCTGCCGGTTGCCGATGACGAGGAGGCGATTCGAGTGGCCAACGACACCGGCTTCGGCCTCGGGGCCGCGGTCTTCACCCGAGATGTCGAGCGCGGCACCGATATCGCCAGGCGGCGCCTCGACGCGGGCTCCTGTTTCGTCAACGCTTTCGTTCGCAGCGATCCGAGGTTGCCGTTCGGCGGCATCAAGGACTCCGGCTACGGCCGCGAGCTCGGCAGTTTCGGCATCTACGAGTTCGTCAACATCAAGACGGTGTGGGTGGCATGAGGCTGGCGGTTCTTGTTCTGCTCTTGATGGGCGTAGATGCCGCGAGTGCCTCCGCCGTTCCGAAGCGGCCCAACGTCGTTCTCATTACGATCGACGATCTGGCGACTCAGTTTGGCGCCTATGGAAACGATCAGGTGGTGGCACCTAACCTCGAGCGCCTGGCGCACCGGACAGTTCGCTTCGATCGCGCCTACAGTCAGTTTCCCGCTTGTAACGGCAGCCGGACCTCGATGTTGACCGGCCTGCGACCCGACTCGACGGGCGTTCTGAACAACGAGGTTTACTTTCGCACGCTTCTTCCGGAAGTGGTCACGTTGCCGCAGTTCTTTCGCCGCCGGGGGTACGTCACCGTCGGCATCGGCAAGAACTTCCACGACTCCGGCGGTGAATCCTGGCATGACGCGCAGTCCTGGGACATCTTTCATCGCCCTCACGGCAAACGCGAGGCCAAAGAGGGCAAGGGTCGGAA
Source organism: bacterium (assembly GCA_024224155.1). NCBI lineage: Bacteria > bacterium. Next base: position 5,040 of record JAAENP010000018.1, on the reverse strand, counting down.
CGTCACCGGCGGCGAGATCCCGTGGGCCAGTTGGGTAGCGGCGAAGGGCAAAGACAGAGATTTTGCCGATGGCCGCGTCGCGGCCTCAGCCGTGGCGACGCTCGAGAACCTGTACGCGGCGGGGGAGCCCTTCTTCCTGGCTGTGGGATTCCAGAAGCCCCATCCCCCTTTTGTGGTCCCGAAGCGACACTACCGGCGCTATAGACTAGGCCGGCTGAGACTCCACGACCCACCGGGCGAACGTTCCAAGGAGCTTCCAGCCGCCCTGGGACTCTGGCCCAGGATAACGCGGCGCGATCGCCGCGAGCTGTTGCGAGCCTACTATGCCGCCGTTTCGTTCACAGACCGGCAGTTGGGTTTGATCCTTGATGTCCTCGATCGGGTCGAGGGTTGGAACAACACCGTTGTCGTGCTGACTTCCGATCATGGGTTCCATCTGGGTGAGCACGATTGGTGGGGAAAAGACACGCTGTTCGAACAGTCGGTCCGCGTACCGCTGCTGGTTCACGCGCCGAAGATGGAGCGCAAGCGCAAGAAATCGTCTCGCTTGGTGGAGCTGCTGGACATCTACCCGACCCTGGTCGCCCTGGCACGCCTGAAACCTCCAAGCCATCTACAAGGACGAAGCCTTGTGCCGCTACTCGAGGAGCCGCTGCGCGATTGGTCTCGCGCCGCTTTCAGCCAGGCCTCCCACGGCAGCATCAAGGGCGAGTCCGTGCGCACCGGGCGATGGCGTTACACAGAGTGGAACGGTGGCGGAGAGGGCGTCGAGCTCTACGATCATTCGGCCGACCCCGACGAGTACCTGAATCTAGCCGAGCTTCCGGAGTACGAATCGGTGGTTCAGGATCTCAGCCGTTTACTCGATTCGAACTTTGAAGAGTGAGCGCTGCCCGGTCCCTCGCCTTGCCGAGACTGACGTTCCCGAATATCCTAGCGGCGCGATTGAGAAACAACCGGGGAGTCCTGTATGAGTCAACCTGAAGTCAGCGCCGCATCCCAAAAGCAGTGGTTCGGACACCCGCGAGGTCTTTCGACCCTTTTCTTCACCGAGATGTGGGAGCGCGCCAGCTACTACGGCATGCGCGCTCTTCTTTTGTTGTATATGACCGACCTGGTTCGTGGCGGTCTCGGGATGGACGTCCAGACCGGCGCAGCAATCTACGGTCTGTACACCTTCGGCGTGTATGCCCTGGCCCTTCCAGGTGGGTGGGTCGCGGATCGGCTGGTCGGGCAAAGAAGGGCCGTTCTGATGGGAGGGGTCGTAATCGCTGCGGGGCACTACGTTCTGGCGTTACCCTACGTCCTTTCCGGAACCGAGTACTGGTCGTTCTACCTCGGCCTCTTCCTGGTTGTCGTCGGTACCGGCCTTCTCAAGCCGAACGTGAGCGCCATCGTGGGCGATCTCTACCAGAAGGACACGCCCGCGCGTCGGGATGCCGGTTTCTCGATTTTCTACATGGGAATCAACGTCGGCGCGGTGCTGGGTCCCACGGTGTGCTCGTGGTTGGGAGAGCAGGTGAACTGGCACTTGGGTTTCAGCGTTGCCGGGATCGGCATGACCCTGGGCGTGATTCAGTACATTCTGGGTCGCCGTCATCTGACCGGTGCCGGCGAGCTCAAGGGAGAAGCCGCAACCGCAGAGTCGCAAGGCAATTCCTGGCGGTTGTTCTATTCCGCGATCGCGGCCCTTGTGGTGATCGTGGTGGTGGGCGTGTACTTAGTCCGGAGTAGCTATTTTGCTCTAACACTGGTCGGTTTCGCTCAAGCCACTGGGCTCTTGGTTCTGATCGTCTCGGTGCTTTATTTTGCCTACATGATCCTGTTCGGATGTCATGACGGTTCTGAGAGGAAGAGGGTGTTTTTCATTTTCCTGCTCTTCCTGGGAGCCGCGATGTTCTGGTCCGGCTTCGAGCAGGCGGGCTCCTCGTTTAACCTCTTCGGTCAGGACTACACCGACCGGGTCTTCGGCGGCTGGGAGATGCCCACAGGTTGGCTGCAGAACATTAATCCGGCCTTCATCATCATCTTCGCGCCCATAATGGGAATGCTATGGGTCAAACTAGATCAGAGGAATCCCTCCATTCCGGTCAAATTCGGCGCGGGCTTGGTTCTCCTCGGCGTTGGATTTCTCGTGCTCGCGTGGGCCGCCAACTACATTCCCGAGGGCGCCGGCGGAGATCCCTCCAAAGGCATCACAATGGCCTGGCTGGTCGCCACGTACTTCTTCCACACGATCGGTGAGCTTTGTCTGAGTCCGGTCGGCCTGAGTAGCATCACCAAGCTGTCGCCGGATAGGTACGTCGGACAGATGATGGGGATGTGGTTCATGGGCGCTGCGCTGGGGAATCTGATCGCCGGCCTGATTGCTGGATACATCGAGGCGATGCCGATGCCTCAGCTCTTCAGCACGGTTGCCACGATCGTCGCCGTGTTCGGTCTCCTGTTCTTGATCTTCTCGATTCCAATCAAGAAGCTCGCTCCGGGCATCAACTAGGGAAGAAGAGGACAGGCGCCGGCGCGACCAGGCTCTTGTTCACTGGGCCGATAGTGGGCCACCGGTGCGCTCATCTCGCTCGCCGAGCCTCGCTCGCAAGAGGCACGCGGCAGGCCTGACAGCCACTGCACCGCAGATGATGGGTACTTGGTTCATGGGTGCCGCTCTGGGCAACCTGGTCGCGGGTCTGGTGGCCGGCTATATCGAGGCGCTGCCTCTGCCGCAGCTTTTCGGAACCGTGGCGACGATTGCAATCGTGAGCGGCCTGGTGTTCCTGGTTCTGGCGAAACCGTTCAACAGGTTGGCGGTCGGCGTCAAGTAGCGAGCCACGGCTCCGATCGGCGCGACAGTTTTCGCGGTCGACCTCCGCCTCGGGGACACGTTTCCTACGTGTCCCCTCCCGACTGGTTTTCGAAGCCGCTGAGTCTCCGCAGCGGTCGACCAGCGCTTGCCCTCGAGCGAAGCGAAGGGTGTCGACCGAGGTACGCTGCTACCGGTTATCGGCGATACGGCGCGCGAGTCGCCAGAGGCCGGCTCGAGCTGAGCAGCCTGCATTGGTCGGGCTCTCGCCTGCGCGCCGCACCGCCTCGCTTCTAGTCCTCCGGAATCGGCTGGAGTGCGCCCTCATTGAGTGAAGCGCAGGTGCGAGCGAGCGCGACTTCGGTCCCTTCGGACTTCGTAGGCCGCGTCGATTGCAGCACGCTACGGGAGCGATCCTAGTTCAAACTCGCCCGAAAGACCGCGTCGGCAAGGGAGGGCGAGATCTCACATCGCGGGGAAGCCAAGCCGACACCGGGGGCCACTGGGGTAGGCAGTGGGGGGACGCGCCGTGTAAGACGCGAAATGGGGGACCTCGTACGCGCCGCTGTCGGGCGGCGGGACCGGTAGGGTAGGCGATTGTGGAAGAGGGCCCCCGGCATGGTTGGTCGATTCTTCGGGCGAGGCATCCGCGATGCGTTTCTCGGGAGTTGTCGGTTCTGAGGGAGTTCGGGTCTCTCTAGTTTAGAGACACGTCAGGTCGGGGAGGTTCCCGAAGTCCGTGAGGGCGGCGCATCTCGCGCCGCCCTCGGAGTGCCTGGATCGAGCGCGGTGTCTAGTTACCGCCTCGAACACGACTGCCGCCGCCTGTCCCTTGACCCGCTCCACCGTGTCGGCCCGAGTCACAACCGGAACATCCGGCCGAGCCCGGCTCGTGGACCCGATCGCGCACCCGGTCGCCGGCGCTCGGCCGCCCCTTGCCGGAGTTGCGTATCATCTCGCCGTTGGCGTTGGTCCGACCGAAAGACTTCCCGTCGCGCCGTATCTCCATCGACTTGAACTCTCGCGGTGCGCCGGGCTCGCCGGTCGAGTGGATTCGGGCTCGAACCTGATCGCCGGCCCGATAGCAGCCTTCGCAGGCGCCACCCTTGCCCAGATTCAGCCGGATCTGCTCGCCATCGCGGGTTCGAATCGTCAGGCGGTCGTGCTCGCCACCGTTGGTCGTCATCACCCGTTGCTCGACCGTGACCACCTGCCCCTTGACCTTGCTGTACTTCTTCTTCGCTGCGGCCGGTGCCACGGCCAGCAAGGTTGTGAGGGCCGCCGCCATCGCAACTGTCGAATCCGTCGATAAAGAGTTCGGACCGCGGCAAGGTTGGTCGAGTGCCAGGGTCCTCCACGGTTGGTCTTCCACGGTTGACCCGTGAGGGGGCGCCGCTTGGTAGGATAGCCACGAGGCACGCCATGGCCGACCCACAGCCCGTTCGCCAGCCCGCAGTGGCCGGGTTGTTCTATCCGGGCGATCCGGCCGAGCTGGCGGCGACCGTCCGGGCCCACCTGGACGTGGGGTCGGAGCTGGCCGGCGCCGCTTCGGATCCGAAGGCGGTCATCGCTCCGCACGCGGGCTACGAGTATTCCGGTCCGATCGCCGGAACCGCTTTCGCGCCGGTGGCCGATTCGGTCGATCGGGTCCGGCGTGTGGTGGTGCTCGGCCCGGCTCACCGCGAGCCGCTGCGCGGACTCGGGTTGCCCGGAGCGAGTGCCTTTTCGACGCCGTTGGGTGAGGTCGAAGTCGACTCCGAGCTGGCCGATCGAGTGGCCGAGCTGCCGCAGGTCGCGGTGAGCCGGTCGGCCCATGCCCTCGAGCACTCGCTCGAGGTCGAGCTGCCGTTTCTGCAGATGATTCTGGACGACTTCACCGTGCTGCCACTGGTCGTCGGCGACGCCCGCCCCGAAGAGGTTGCCGAGGTGCTGGATACGGTGTGGGGTGGAGAGGAGACGCGAATCGTAGTCAGCTCGGATCTCTCGCACTACTTGTCCTACGTCGATGCGGTCGCCGCCGATCGGGCCACCGCCGAGCGTGTCTTGTCTCTGGAGCCGACCGTTGGTCCCTGCGACGCATGCGGAGCCCACTGTGTCAACGGACTGCTCGCCAGCGCCCGGAGGCGAGGCATGCGCTGCGATCTGCTCGATCTGCGCAACTCCGGAGATACCGCTGGCGATCGCAGCCGCGTCGTCGGCTACGCGGCGTTCGCTTTCTACGAGAACTAGATGACGACCCAGGT
>JAAENP010000017.1 GCA_024224155.1 bacterium | reverse complement strand
GTGAGGGCGCCCTTGGGGGCCCCCCCGGTGCGGCTACGGGTGGCGCGGTCGGCCAGGCGATCGGGGGGGCCGTTGCGGGGTCCTCCGGGCTCGCCGCGGTCGCCGGCGTGGGCCAGGCTCAGGTTACGCTAGAGGGGCAGGGGGTCTCCTCCGGGGTCGCCACGGTCGCCGGCGTGGGAGAGTTGACCTCGGCCGGCCTGGCCGCGTCCTCCGGAGCCGCCACGGTCGCCGGAGTCGGCGAGTCTACCGTTGAGGGCGTTGCGGCCTCCTCCGGGGCCGCCACGGTCGCCGGAGTGGGAGGGTCGACCTCTGAGGGCCTGGGGGCCTCCTCCGGAGCCGCCACGGTTGCCGGAGTGGGCGAGTCTACCTTTGCCGGCGTTGCGACCTCCTCCGGCCTTGCCACGGTCGCCGGCGTGGGCCAGGGCGCGGATTCTATCGCGAGCTCCTCCGGATTCGCCACGGTTGCCGGCGTCGGCGAGTCTACCGCGGAGGCCGTCGCGAGCTCCTCAGGGGTCGCCACGGTCGCCGGAGCTCTCGAGGCTACGGCGGAGGCCGTCGCCGCCTCCTCCGGGGCCGCTACGGTTGCCGGCGCCGGTCAAAGGATCTTGTCCGGCGTGGGGGCCTCCTCCGGGGCCGCTACGGTCGCCGGGGTCGGGACGATCGTCCTCGGCTCCGTTTCCGCCTCCTCCGGAGCCGCCACGGTTGCCGGCCTGGGGAAACTAACTTTTGCCGGAGTGGCGGCCGCCTCCGGCATTGCAACGGTCGATGCTGTTTGGGTTGCGCCGATCGCGATTGGGGTTCTATGCTTTCATGATGAGGCCCTCGAGCTCGCCGGCTTTCACAGTGGGGCCCTCGGCTATGGTGAATTTACGGACGAGAGCTTGACGGAGGCCTTTTGTTTTCGTGGAAATGTGGAGAATTGAAAAATGACTGACCACTCTACTCACTTTATAAAGCAAATGACGGGCGCCAAATATGAAGCAACGATCAGGGACGCGGACGGCGTTGCGATTCCTTTGGCTCAATTGACCACGATCGCTCTCACGCTCTACAACGTTGCCGACAACTCGATAATTAACTCGAGAGACGCACAGGACGTGAAAAACACCAACAACGTCACAATTCACGCCACAAGCGGCCTTTTAACTTGGCTCATTCAAGAGGCCGATAATCCGATCGTTGATCCCGTTGCGTTTCCGATCGGCGAGAGTGAGCCTCACGTCGCGCTTTTCGAGTTTACATATGCCGGAGATGGGACTCCGGGAAAGCATGAGATCGTTCTCATGGTGAGAAACCTCGGCCAAGTTCCCTAGCAAAAAACGGATCAAAAACCTATAAAAACGGATCTATTTCCGCCGTTTTTGCAACTTCCCGCCGCTTTTCAACACAAGACACTAGACAGGCCCGCTCAAACTCTGCAATGGTGCGGAATCATGAGCCAAAAATCTTGGTATACGTTCGAGGCCCAGGCCGGCGAGGGGACAGCAAAGCTCGAGATCTTCGGGCCGATCGGCGGGGGCTGGTTCTATGACGAGGATCCTATTACCGGCAAGGCAATCGCTCAAAAGCTAGACGGCCTCGGCGAGGACATAAAAACGATCCGCGTCCTCATCAATAGTCCGGGGGGCTCCGTTTTTGACGCGATACACATTGCAAACGCTCTCCGCCGGCAACGGGAGGAGTTTTCTCGATCTATCGAGGTCGAGATCGAGGCGCTGGCCGCCTCCGCGGCGACTATCGTCACGAGTGCCGGCAACTCCGTCAAGATGCCTCGAAACGCTCTCCTCATGGTACATATGCCGGTCGGCTGGGCCGAGGGCCCGCGGGCGACTATGCTCAAAGTTGCGGAGGGGCTCGAGAGGGCCGCTCGAGCGATCGTCAATACATACCGATGGCTCTCGAAACTCAAAACTAGGGAGCTCCGGGCCCTTATGGAGGAGACGACTTGGATGGACGCCGAGGAGGCCCTCGAGAACGGATTTATAACGGAGATCGTCGATCCCGTGGAGGCCCAGGCCGGCGTTTTCCTGGGGCCGCGGGAGGCCGGCGGGCCGTCGCTCGAGGAGCTCCAGATCCCGGATAAATATCGAGCTCAGGTCCTCTCGCTTTTCAAAACTCGCGGCTGTCCGGAAGGGGTCTCCGCCGGCGCCGAGTTTGCGGACCTTGCAAACGCGGCGGTTGACGCGAGAGTGGAGGATGAGGACATAACTCGAGCGGAGGTCCTCACGGAGCTCGTGGCGGCAACCGAGGAGACGCTCGAGACGATCGAAGATATTTTGAGCGGGGAGCTCGAGTGTCCGGAGGCGGCGATCGTCTCCGACTTTGTTGCGATCCTCCCTATGACTCAGGCCCAGGCCGACACCGCTCTCGAGGCGGACGGTTGCCAGGAGGCCGAGGAGGAGGACAAGGGATCAGAGGATAAAGCCGGAGAGGCCGGCGAGGGAGAGAAGCCGGCCGCCGGCGATGGCGACCAGGCCGAGGACTTACTATCTGCCCGCGGAGGTCGGGCGCCAGGGGGAAAGAAAATGTCAGACGAGAAAAAGACAAACGAAGAGGATCAGAAAAAGAAGATCGCCGCGGCCGAGAAAAGCCGGATCATGGGGATCAATAAAGCCGCGGCCGGCGGGATTAAAGCCGGCTTACCGGAGGACAAAATCCGAGCTCGAGCGGACGCCGCGATCAAAAACGACACCGAGCTCGAGGACTTCAGGGCGGCCGTTTTGGACGAGCTCGCCGAGGTCTCCGATCGCACCGGGCCGCCTCCCAACGGGGGGCACACCGGGATCGAGGCCGGAGAGGACGAGCGGGACAAGCGGATCACGGGGATGCAAGCGGCCTTATGGGCGAGGGCCGGAGTCACGGACACGATCAGGGCCGCGGCTAAAAAGCGGCCGGATCAACCGGCTTTCCAGGAGCTCGAGTTCAATCCGGGCGAGTTCCGAGGAATGACGCTCCTCGATCACGCTCGAGCAACTCTTGAACGAAGCAAGCCGGGCTCCTCGAGCGGTTTGAGCAAGATGCAGATCGCCGGCAACTTCTTTGCACAGGCCGGCCAGCAAACGACCTCAGACTTTCCGGTTGCTCTCGAAAATGCCTTGCACAAAACCTTACTCGCCGCATATACGATCGCGCCGGACTTCTGGCGGCTTTTCTGTTCGGTCGGAACGGTCGCCGATTTTCGCCCTCACCCCAAATATACTCGGGGATACCTCGCGAAACTCAGAGAGGTCAAAGAGTCGGGCGAGTACAAAAACCAGGCCGTCCCGGATGCCGCAAAGGAAGTGCAGCAGGCCGCGACCTATGGCGAGATCTTGGCGCTTACGCGACAAGCAATCATCAATGATGATATGGGCGTCTTCAATGATATCGCAATGATGCTCGGGCGCGCCGCCGCTCTCTCGATCGAAGAGGGAGTTTTCGATCTCTTGAAACTCAACTCCGGCCTGGGCCCGGACATGCAGGACACAAATCCGCTTTTTGATGCGGCTCACAGCAACTTAGGAGCCGGAGTGGCTCTCTCCGTCGCCGGGATCGACGCGGATCGGGTCGTGATGGCGAGTCAAACCGACTCGAGCGGAAACGAGGTCCTCGATCTCCGGCCGGCCGTCCTCGTAATTCCGATCGGCCTGGGCGGCGCGGCTCGGGTTCTCAACCAAAGTCAATATGATCACGACGGTACAGAGATGATGAAACCTAACGCCGTTGTCGGGCTTTTCCGGGATATCGCGGACAGCGCGAGAATCACCGGCACGCGGCGCTATATGTTCGCCGATCCCGCGGTCTCTCCTGTGATCGAGGTTGCATTCTTGGACGGAGAGCAAGATCCCTATATGGAGATGACGGACGGATGGCGGATCGATGGAGTCGAGTGGAAAGTCCGTCACGACTTCGGGATCGCGGCGATAGATTGGCGCGGCGCCGTCACTGACCCCGGAGTCTAATCACGGCGCCGGGGCGTTAATTGCCGGAGGGACGGGAGCTCCTGGCCCTCCATAAAAAGAACAATAGGCAACCTTTAAAAAAGGAGATGGGGCAAAATGGATAATTACCAACAGCCGGGAGATGTGCTCGAGCTCACCGCGCCGGCGGGCGGCGTCGTGTCGGGCGGAATCTATAAGATTGGTCAAATGATCGTTGTAGCGGCCTTTGATGCCGCGGCCGGCGTGGCATTCAGCGCGCAACTGGTCGGAGTTTTCTCGATCACAAAGGTCGGATCCCAGGCGTGGACTGTGGGCGCCCTCGTTTATTGGGATGACGGCAACACGTATTTCACGACAACCGCGAGCGGCAATCAACTTGCCGGGGCGGCCGTCGCGGCCGTTGGAAGTGGCGCCGGAGAGACAACCGGGATCGTCCGTCTGAACGGGATCGCGTCTCTCGATATCCCGTAGGGAAAACAACAACACGGGGAGGGCGGCCTCCTGGCCGCTCTCAACTCTTGGGAGATCGGGCAATTGGATTTAGGCGCGTTGCGACAACTGACAACCGAGCTCAACTTTGACGCTCACGGAGTCCCGGCAACCGTCACGAGGCCCGATCTCGATCCGGTTGAAACCAAAGGGATCTGGGCCCGGCCTCTTTTTGAGGATCAGCCGATCGGGGCGGAGTTTTCGCAGAGGGAGCCGCGGCGCGTGATGGCTTTTTCTCGCGCGGAGTTCCCAACAATCGAGCGGGCGACCGTTGTCTCCGCGCCGGAGCAAATGGGCGGGGCGGCGGTTGACTGGCAAACGGACGGGATCGTTGCAACCGAGGGGCGATATTTTTTGGTAAAGATGATCGCCAAAACGAGTCTAATCTAATGGGCCTCGAGTTCGGAGTCGAAAAGGATCAGGTCGATCAGTTTCTCACTCTCGCTCCCAAAAAAACGAGCCTCGCGGTTTTGCGATCTGTCAAGCGGGGGACAATGGCCGCGCGGACGGTTGCGGCGCGCACGGTCTCTAAGGATATGGGGATCGCGGTCTCCGTTGTTCGCAAGTCGATCGTGATGACGACTCCCTCCGGCAAAACCGGCGCCGTTGGGATCCTCCGGGCAAGTTTAAAGAGGATTCCTCTCTATCTATTCAAGGCGCGTGGCCCGTTTCCCTCGCGGGGCAAGGGGAGAGGGGTCACATATCGAAAGGGCGGAGGCCGCGCAAATATCCGAGACGCCTTTATAGCCAAAATGCCGAGCGGGCATATGGGAGTTTTCAAGCGGAGCGGGCGAGCTCGGTTGCCGGTCAAGCAACTATTCGGGCCGTCGATCGGGCGAGTTTTTGATCTCAAAAGAAAAGCGATCATGGAGGCCGGCGCCGAGGCCGGAGAAAAAGAGCTCGATCGTTTGCTCGATCGGATCTTCGGCACAGGGAGCAAAAGATAATGCCGGAGCCGCTCGAATATCAGATCATAAAGGATCTTCAAGAGTCCCTCCGGGCGATCTCCATAGTCTCCGGCTTTTTTCATGACGTCAACCGGGTCGCGGTAAAACTCGACGCGGACGCCAAGATCGAGGAGTTGATCGGGAGCTCCGGCCTCCGGCCGTTTATCATTCTCGAGATCGAAACGGAGATCTTTCAACATTTTCCATCAGAGCAACTCCGGCTTCGTATGCCTTTCACGGTTCATTTTGTAAACGATACCGATCCAACGGAGGATGATGATCTCCTCCGCTCTCACTTGAGGGCGTCCGCGGACATTGAAAAAGCGATCTCGGTCGATATCACTCGCGGAAAGCTCGCGCACGAGACTAAGATCGTCGGACGGGAAAAGCGAGACTATGAGGGCCAACTGATTTGGTCTCTAATAAGTATAGAGATCCTCAACAATAGGACCTATGGCGAACCAAATGGCTAAAAAACTATTTCGATGTAAGGTCGAAAACTCAACCACGTGTCAGGCGCTCGAGTTCAATCGGGCTTTTGGGCCGGGGGCAATTGTTGATCTCGGAGAGTCGATCGGCCGAATAGGAAACAAAAAGTATAAGCTCGCCGATCTCGTGAGGAGCCTAGATTATTTCGAGGAGATCAAGATCAAAGAGCTCGGCCAGGAGCTCGCCGGCGCCATTCCACTCGAGGGAGAAAACGGAGAGGGGGATTAAATGGCTTTAAGTGTGGGCCGCAAAGGTCAAGTTTATCTGAAAAAAGAGGCGGCATATGGAGTCGAAGAGACGCTCTCCGTTGCGGAGGCCCTCCGTCATATCGAGATCGGGTTTGGCTTTGATCCGTTCAACCGGGTCACGTCGCCGGAAAAAAAGCAATCACCGGGGCCGGTCAACCGTTTTGATCGAAAGAAAACAGCCGAGCTCGCAAACTTGATCGCGTTGCTCCGGCCGTCCGGCGTTCTAAATACGTTGCCGGAGGCCGCGCCGTTGCTCGAGGCGGCGTTCGGGAGCTTTACAAACGAAACACTGGCTACAACGGTCGAAGCGGCGCCGGCGCCGACAACCACAGGAGCAACGGTTCTCAGTGCGGGGACTCTTGTAATAGGGGACGCGGTTTTGATCGAGGTCACCGGGCAAAACAAAAGCCCTTTCGTGAGGATCCTCACCGGAGTGGCTGGAGCCGCTCTCACGTGGGCGCCGGCTTTGCCGGCGGCTCCGGCAACCGGAGACGATCTCAAGGGCGGGATCACGTATAAGCTCACAACCGATCTCGCGATCTCCCTCACGATTGCACACTATTTGGACGCAAAAAAGCGCGAGCTCCTGGGCGCCGGGATCGATCAATGTGCAATGATGTTTGATGCAAACGAGGAGCCGAGGCTCACGCTCGCCGGGCCGGCAAAAGAGCAACTTTCCGCGGCCGGAGTGCAAAGCCAGCCGGCCGGTTTTACAACGGTCGGAGGCAATCCTCCCTCGGGCATCATAGGGGAGCTCTACGTCGACGATACAGAACACGAGTTCAAAAGTCTTGAGGTTGCGCTCTCTAATACGATCGTGGTGAGAAATCAGGAGTATGGCGTAAACGGAGGCACCGAGATCTATCGCCAGGCGAGGCGCGAGATCACGCTCGCCCTCGAGACCTTTGCGGACGATCCCGCGATCCTGTATGAGGAGGCCGTCGCCGGGAACAACGTCTCGATCCTCAAACAAACCGGAAAAACCGAGGGCAATATAGTGGCGATCTATGCTCCTAGGGTCGAGTGGAAAGTCCCAGAGCAAGACGATCCCGACGAGGAGGTAAACTGGAGTTATTCGGCGCTGGCGCTCGAGACGGCGGACGGCGAAAACGACGAGCTCACACTAGCGTTAATGTAAACGGGGCCTCGCGCCGGCTGGCTCCCAGGCCGCCGGCGCGGCGCTAACAGTGCTCGAGGCTATCCCAGACCGGCGGGCGCTCAACAATCCCACCTAAAAAACCAAAAGGCAACGGAGGATCTATTTTGCGGTTGCTTTCCTATTATCCAAAAACGATCGAGATCGACGGAGAGGAGATCCCTTTCAGGATCAAACGTCAGGCAATGGAGGAGAACGTCGACTTTATAAACAGATTGACTGAGGTCGGGACGCCAACGGCCGCGCGTTTTTTCTTTCGGGAGGCTGGGCCGGAGCAAGAAAGGGATGAAGAGGGTAAACACAAAATCGGCTTTGCGGAGATCGTTGCAAAAAAGCTGAATGCTTTTACTCCGGAGGGGCGCGCTAAGTATGAGGCGGCAAAGGCCGAGGACACGGAAAAAGCAAAGGCTTTTTTTATATATGCCTTTGAGAAATTCGTCACAGTGGAGAGCGGCCTGATCGAGGTCCTCCCGGACGGAACGGAGAAAAGTGTCACTGATGGGATCGACGTCCTCCGGCTTTTTGGAGCTCGAGAGGACGTCCTCTCAAAGATACTCGAGGCGATCAGGGTTGAGAATACACTCGGAGCCGAGCAAAAAAAAATATTGCAATCGGGTATCGTTTCCTCGCGTACCTCGAGCGAGCCGGGCCCGGATCGGCCTGGGCCGAAACAAGAGACAATTGCAGCAAGTGTCAAGAGCTCGGACACGGAAGGAGCCGAGGTTGCATAGAGGAGAGTCCCTGGCCGGTCTGGACGGATGGGCCTTTCAAGGTCTCGAGGTGTCCGGTTTTGATTTTAACGCCGGAGCTCCGGGGATATATCGATCTTTTCCATCAAACGCATTATGCTCGGCCGGAGCCGTGGAGCGGGCAACTTTTGATCGAGCGGCGCTCTCTCCCGGCCGCGGGAGGAGTTAATGATCAACCGGCAAAAGAGATGCAAGCTCTCGGGCTCCTCGAGACGGTTGCTCTCGAGATATACCAGGAGGGGCTAAAACGTGGCAAAGGACGAAGATCGAAACGTCACGATAACGATCAGCGCGAAAAACCTCACCGAGGCGGAGTTCGGCAAAGTAAAGCAAGGCTTGTCAGGCGTCGAGGCCGCCGCGGCTAACACCACCAAAAAAACAAGTGCAATGAGCCGGGGCTTTTCCGCCTTTGGAAGGGCCGCGCCAGGAGCTCTCCGGGCCGTTGCCGTTGGGGCGGGGGTTGCCGCCGGCGCCGTTGCGGCCATAACGGCCGCGGTCGTGAAACTCGGGGAGCGTGGCGCCGCGGTTGCGGACGTTCAAAGCCAATTCGATCAACTCTCCGAGGCCGCCGGAGAGACAGGCGCGATCATGTTGGGCGAGCTCGCCGCCGGAGTCAAGGGGACGATCTCAAATTTCGAGCTCATGAAAGTCGCCAACAAAGCTCTCGGCGCCGGCCTCCTCACGAGTTCCGAGGACGCGCGGACACTAGCACAGGGAGCTCGCCTCTTGGCAAAGCGGACGGGGATCGATACCGTCGACGCTTTCAACATGATGACGACGGCAATGGCCTCCGGCCGGACGGCACAACTAAAACAGATCGGTCTGTTCGTGGATAACAAGCAGGCGATCGAGGACTTTGCCGCGTCAACCGGAAAAAGCGTTTCTCAAATGAATGATGCGGATCGGGCCGCGGCGTTACAGGCGGCGACAATGGCCGCTCTCCGAGGTCAACTTGAGATGTTTCCGGCGCCTCTCGCGGACTTTGGCGAGCTCCTCGAGCGGGGCCGCGTCGGTGTGCAAAATCTACTTGATAATCTATCGGTCGGAGTCTCGGAATCTCCGGTTTTCTTGGCGGCCATGAGATCGGCCGGAGAGGCCATCAAAGAGGCTTTTGGAGAGGGCCCGGAGCTCACGGCCGCGATCGTCTCCGGGCTCGAGAGAGCGGCTTTTTTCGCGATCGGCTTTGCTCGAGCGGGGATCTCGGCCGCTCAAAGTATCTTGCAGGGCTTTTCCGCAGTAAAGGCCGTTGTTTTAGGCGTCTCCTCAACCTTTGCGCAGTTGAATGAGACGATCCTCGGCGCCGTCGCGACAACACTCGAGGCCGCCTCAAATATACCGATCCTCGGCGCCGGATATGAGCTCGCCGCGGAGAAAGCTCGATCTCTCGCGGACACGACAACGGCGATCAGCGGAAGTCTGCAACAACAAACGCAGGATGCTCTAATCGCCGCGGCCGGCAATGATGCTCTCGGCCAGGGCCTAACTCGTCTCGATGGAGTCTTAGTGCAGTTCAATCAAAACATGATCAATGCAGGGATGAGCGAGAGGGCGCTCACGGGCGCAACTCAAGAGGCGATCCTCATTACAGATCAAGCAACGGTCTCGGCTTTTAACTGGCAAACCCAACTAACCGAACTCCCTCACGTGATGATCGATCTCCAGGGCAATATAGTCGCGGCAAAAGAGGAGATCTTGTTTTTCGATACCGAAACCGGAATGGTGTTTTCGAGATTCGGATCGAATATGGTTGCCGCGGAGGAGGGCTTCGGCGATCTCAGTGAAGCAATGGCCGCGGAGCTCACCAAGACGACAAACGCTTTTAATTTTTTCGGTCTATCGACGCAAGCCGAGCTCAATGCTTTGGCGGACGCCGCGGAGGAGTCCTACGCGAGAATGCTCGAGAGTGGGGCGGCAACTGAGGAGGCCCTCCGGGAGGCGGCCGAGGAAACAGCAAGGCTCCGACAGCAAGCGCAGGGCGAG
>JAAENP010000016.1 GCA_024224155.1 bacterium | reverse complement strand
GCTTCAGGCACCGGATGAACTCGAGGTCCTCGAGGATCGGCCAGTCGGGATACCCGCCCACTTCGTGAAACGCTGCCCGCGTCGCGAACTGAGCCTGATCGCCCAGTGGAGATCGAAACCAGCGCGTCCTCAGGTTGACGATTCGCGAGCCGAGCTTGTAGATGGGGCGCGGAGAAGCGAAGCGAACCTGAAAGCCGCCACCGACGGCGCCCGAGGCAAGAGCGTTCTCTACCGATTGGACGGCGCCGCTCGGCAGCACGGTGTCGGCGTGCAGGAAGAGAAAACCGTCGGCGCTCGAAGCGCCGGCTCCTCGATTGAGCTGCGGTCCGCGCCCTGGCGCCCCGGTGACGACTCGGGCGCCGAGCCGCTCGGCGACGCAATGGCTGGCATCCTCGCTGCCGCCGTCACTGACGATGACCTCTTCGGCGACCGATACGATCCCGGGCAGGTTCTTCTCCAGGGCCCAGGCCTCGTTGAGTACTGGGATGATCACGGCGATGGGTCGGGGCGTCAAAACGGCTGGATGGTAGCAGGGGTTGGTAGCAGCCAGACGTCGCTCCCCGGGTCGCGAGCCCCAGGCAATGGCAGTACGATAGCGCTTGGAGAGCGATGAGCGGCGATAGAAAATTCAGCCATCTGGATTCTGCCGGCCGCGCCAGCATGGTCGACGTGTCCGAGAAGCCGGTGACCCGTCGAGTCGCCGCGGCCTCGTGCAGGATCCTGCTCGAGCCCTCGACCCTGGATCGTCTGGGCGAGTTGCCCAAGGGCGACGCGCTGGCGGTAGCACGGATCGCCGGAGTGCAGGCGGCCAAACGCACCGGTGAGCTCATCCCCCTGGCCCATCCGTTGACGCCCGAGGATGTCCAGCTCGACTTCGAGCCTGCGGACGGCGCGTTGGTGATTCGCAGCCGAGTGGTGGTCACCGCGCGCACTGGAGCCGAGATGGAGGCGCTCACCGCCTGCTCCCTGGCGGCACTCGCGCTCTACGACATGGTGAAGGCCGTCGATCGGACGGCGACGGTGACCGATCTTCGGCTGGATTCCAAGTCCGGCGGCGTTTCCGGCGATTTCCAGCGTCCGGGCGGCGGCCAGGACGATTGAAGAGTGCCGTCGTCGAAACTCCATACCGGCCTGGACCGAATGCTGGAACAGACCGGCCAGCTCAGCGGCCGGCGCTACGGTCTGCTCAGCCACACGGCGGCGGTGTCCCGCGAGCTGCTGCCGATTCACCTGGCCCTCTCGAGATCCGGGGCTCCGATGCCGTCGCGGCTCTTCGGACCGGAGCACGGCTTCTACGGAGTCGAGCAGGACATGGTCGCGGCCGCGAACGATGACGACCCCTGGACCGGCCTGCCGATCGTCTCTCTCTACGGTGACTCTGAAGACTCGCTCAGACCGGCCGAAGGGGCTTTCGACGGTCTCGACCTGGTGGTCATCGATCTCCAGGATGTCGGCAGTCGCTACTACACCTACGCCGCGACCGGAGTCTGGGCCGCGCAAGCGGCACTGGCGGCCGGTTGCGAGGTCTGGCTGCTGGATCGACCGAATCCTCTAGGCGGGGAGGTAATCGAGGGCAATCGTCGACGTCCCGGTTTTGCCTCCTTTGTCGGGGCGTTCGAGATGCCGGTCCGTCACGGCCTGACCATGGCCGAGCTGGTTCTCATGGCTCTCGACGGGCACCAGGGGGATCGAGGGCTGCGGGTCTGGCCGATGACGGGCTGGAGCCGTGCCGACGATTGGGCGGCCACCGGGCGGGTCTGGTCCGCCCCATCTCCCAACATCCCGACGGCGCGGACCGCGCAGGTCTACCCGGGAGGCTGCCTGCTCGAGGCGACCGATCTCTCCGAGGGACGCGGCACTACGCGCCCCTTCGAGCTCATCGGAGCACCGGGTGTGGACGCCGTGGCTCTGGCCGACGATCTCAACGCCCGAAATCTCGCCGGCGCCCGGTTTACGCCGGCGCTGTTCAAGCCGCAGTATCAAAAGCATGCGGGCGAACCCTGCTCGGGTGTGTGTTGGCTCGTCGAAGACCCGGCGCTGCTCCAGCCGTATCGTTGCGGCGTCGAGCTGCTGCGCTCTCTCTCCGTGGTCGCACCGGAGGCCTTTTCATGGCGCAGGGAGCCGTACGAGTTCGAGAGTGAGCGACCCGCGATCGATCTGCTGACCGGCGACTCCAAGCTGCGAGAAGCGCTGGCGGAGGATGGGGATGTGGAGGAGTGGATCGCCAGCTGGTCCGCAGACGAAGCCGATTTCCGTGAGGCGCGCCGGCCGTTTCTTCTCTATCCCGAAGCCGGAGCCGGAACAGCATGAAGCGTATTCACATCTTGCGAACGACGAGCGCGGCCGCCGAGTACGAGTCTCTCTTTGCGGCGGCCGCGGATCTCGGCCTGCGGATCGGTTGGTTGGATCTGGCCGGTGATGCCGGAATTCCGGCTGAGCTGGAGGAAGCGGCGAGACTGGGGGCCCTCAGGGCCGTCGGGGTGACGGCGAATCGGGTCGTCACGGTGAAGCCGGTGCGCGGAGCGAAGGTACTGAAGGACCTGCTGCGAGAGCATTTCTCGGGCTGCCGATTGGTCGTGATTCGCGGTGAGCTGGAGGCTCCCGAGCTCGAGGTCGCGCTCGACGGCTACCGGGTCCGCTTCGAGGATGGGACCGCGAAGGACTTTTCGGCCAAGGCGCTGGCGAGGGCGCTTCGCAGTCCCCGTCTGCGCGGAGCCGCCGGCCCAGAATCGAGGTCCGGGAGCGGGTCAGAATGAGGCTCCCGGTCCGCTACTTCGCTCCCGGCCCCGTATGGGTCGATCCGGAGGTGCGCAAGGCGATGACGCGCCCCATCGTCCCTCACCGGAGCCCGGAGTTCAAAAAGCTTTGGACGTCGATCGGGGAACGGCTCAAGCTGGTGTTTCGCACACGGCGAGACGTTCTCATCGCGACCTCGAGCGCCACCTTCGCTCTCGAGGCGGCTCTGGTGTCGCTGGCTCCGCGCAGCGCGCTGAGCTTGGTCAACGGAGCCTTCTCGGAGCGATGGCTCGCCATCGCCCGCTCGAGGGGGATCGCCAGCGAGGAGCTGGCGGTTCCGTGGGGCTCGGCGGTCGACCCGGATCGCCTGCGGGCGCGACTCAAGGAGCACCGGCCCGAAGTCGTCACCATGGTGCACTGCGAGACCTCGACCGGAGTCCTCAATCCAATTGCGGCGCTGGCGCGTGTGGTTCGAGAAGAGAGCGATGCGCTGGTGCTGGTCGATGCCGTTTCGTCGCTGGCCGGCACTCCGGTCGAAAGCGACGACTGGGGATTGGATGTCGTGGTTACAGCTTCGCAAAAAGCCCTCGGATTGCCTCCGGGCCTGGCCATCTTCAGCGTTTCGGACCGCGCCTGGGAACGGATGTCTCGGGTCGAAACGCGAGGGTTTTATACCGACTTTCTGCGCTACCGAGCCAAGCATGCCGAAGGGGGTCCCATCACCACGCCGGCGATCCCGCTCATCTACGCCTTGGACGCTCAGCTCGAACGCATTCTGGACGAGGGCCTCGAGGCGCGCTGGGAACGCCATGTTCACCTCCGGGATCTGACCGAAAAGTGGGCCGCGGCCGCGGGCTTCGAGTATGCTTCCGACGAGGGCGCGAGGTCGCCTACCGTGAGCTGCCTCAAGACGGCTCCCGAGTTGGCGCCGACGGAGCTCGTAGACAAATTGGCGCAACAGGGCTTTCTGGTTGGTGGCGGCTACGGCCGCCTCAAGGAGTCGACCTTCCGCATTGGCCACATGGCCGAGATCGGGAGTACGGACCTGGAGCTCCTGTTCGAGGCGGTGGCCGCGTCGGCCGCAAACCGGTGAGGAAGGGTAGATCAATGCATAGGATTCTTCTCTGTGATCCTCTGGACCCGTCCGGTCTCGAGATCTTTCGGGAAGCGGGTGCCCAGCTCAGGCAGCTAGGAGACGACGAGCGCGAGAAGCTGCCCGAGATCGTGGAGGACTTCGACGCCATTGTGGTTCGCAGCCGAACCAAGGTCACCGCCGAGCTTCTGCGCCGCGGCCGCAAGCTCAAGGTTGTCGGCCGCGCCGGGATCGGCGTCGACAACGTCGACATCGCCGCGGCGACGGATCTCGGCATCTTGGTGGTCAACGCGCCGACGGCGAACCTGGTCTCCGCAACCGAGCACACTTTCGCTCTGCTCCTGGCGCTGGCCCGCAACGTGCCGGCCGCCGATCGTTCCCTGCGCGCAGGCGAGTGGGACCGCAAGCGGTTCCTCGGTCGCGAGCTGGACGGCAAGACGCTGGGGGTCGTCGGCCTCGGGCGTATCGGTCAGGCCGTTGCTCACCGCGCACGGGCCTTCGGCATGACAATCGTGGCCTACGACCCGTATCTGGATCCTTCGGCCGCCAAGCGCTTGGACATCGAGATGGATACCCTGGAGGCCGTTCTGGGGCGCGCCGATGTGGTTACCTTGCATATGCCGCTCACCGACGAGACCCGGGATCTGATCTCGGCAGCGCGAATCGCCCAGATGAAGCAGGGCTCGATCCTGGTCAACTGTGCTCGCGGTGGCATCGTCGACGACAAGGCTCTGCTCGAAGCCCTCGAGTCGGGGCATCTGGCGGGTGCCGCGCTGGACGTCTTCGAGGTCGAGCCGCCCGAGGATCGGAGTCTGATCGATCACCCGAAGGTGGTCGGCACACCCCATATCGGTGCTCAGACTCGCGAGGCCCAGGAGCGAGTGGCGACCCAGACCGCCCGCATGGTTCTGGCCGCACTCGACGGTTCGCTTTCCGTGACTGCCGTCAACCTGCCGTTCCGCGCCGCCGGGCCCGGCGGCGAGTCCTATCTGCGGCTGAGCGAGCAGCTCGGGCGTCTGGCCAGCTCGCTGCTGGGAGGCAGCCTCAAGAAGCTTCAGGTCGACCTCTGGGGAGTGGATGAAGAACTCCACACGCCGGTCTCGATCGCTGCGGTGCGTGGCGCGCTGAGCCCGTTTCTCGGCGAGGCGGTCAACTTCGTCAACGCCGAGAAGCTGGCGGAGGGGCGCGGTATCGCGGTGGTGCAGGTCACACATCGGCAAGCCGGTGAGTACCCGCACCTGGTCGGCGTCACGGTGACCGGCGAGGGGGGGACGGTCGAGTTCGCTGGCACGGTTTTCGGAGAGTCCGATCTGCGAGTCGTCCGCTATGACAAGTACCGCCTCGAGTTTCGGCCCGAAGGCCGGCTTCTCCTGCTCAGCAACCGTGATGTTCCCGGTGTCGTGGGGCGTTTGGGCTCGCTGCTCGGTGAGGCCGGGATCAATATTGCGGATATCCACCTGGCTCGCGGCAGCGCGGAGGGCGAGGGAGACGTGGACGCGGTGGCGGTTCTGCGCCTGGATCAGCGCCCGGAGGAAACCGTGCTCGACGGGCTGCGAAACCTGCCTGAGGTCAGCCAGGCTCAGTTGGTGGAGTTGGGATGAAGATCGGTCTGATCTTCGGGGGCAGAAGCGTCGAGCATCAGGTTTCGATTCGGTCGGCACGGACTGTCGGAGCCGCTCTCGAAGAGGCCGGTCACGAGGTGATCTCGATCGGTATCGCTCGCGACGGCTGCTGGCTGTCTCCGAGCGAAGCCTCGCGGGCAATGCGGGGCGAGGTGGATTTTCTCGACGCGCCGGGTGGAGCGATCGCTCCGAGCGTGCGGATATTGCTCGATGCCGACGTCGACGCCGTCTTCCCCTTGGTCCACGGCACCTGGGGTGAAGACGGTTCGCTGCAGGGGCTGTGCGAGATGGCGGGTCTCGCCTACGTCGGCGCCGACGTAACCGCCAGCGCCGTGGCCATGGACAAGCTTCTGACCAAGCGGCTGCTCGAAGCCGTAGGGATTCCGGTCGTCGAGTACGAAGTGGTAACCCGGCTGGAGCTGGAGAACGACCGAGGCGAGAGCATCGATCGGGTGCGGCGGTTTGGGTTCCCGCAGTTCATCAAACCCGCCGTCGGTGGGTCGAGCGTCGGGGTGAGCAAGCTCGAGACCGAAGCGTGCGTCGAGTCCTCGCTCGAGCTCGCCTTGCGCTTGGACGACAGCGCCATCGTGGAACGGGCGATGACCGGGCGGGAGCTCGAGTGCTCGGTCATCGGGTATCCGCATCTGGAGGCTTCGGCAGTCGGAGAGATCCGTCCCGGCCAGGAGTTCTACGACTATGCCGACAAGTACCTCGAGGAAGACGCCGAGCTGCTGATTCCCGCCGAGTTGGATCCGGAAGAGGAAGCGCTCGTCCGCAGCTTGGCGGTGCGTTCCTTCGAGGCGATCGGCGGCACCGGCATGGCGCGCGTGGATTTCTTTCTCGACGGTGACATCGCCAGAGTCAACGAGATCAACACCCTGCCCGGTTTTACCTCGATCTCGATGTATCCCAAGCTGTGGGAAGCCGCGGGAGTTCCTCTCGTCGATCTGGTTGGGCGCTTGGTCGATGAGGGGGTCGCGCGCCATCGCGATCGAGTGGCCATCGACGGGGAGATCAAGGCCTTTCTCGAGGGCCTCGAGCGCTAGGCTGGAAGTCGCGCGGACGCTGGTCGAATCACGTCCCGGCGGCGCGGTGCCTCGGTAGGAGAATCACTCGGGCTCGCTCCAGTCGTCGGGTCGCAGCTCTTGCCCGAGATCGACACCGGAGTGACCGAACTCGTCGAGGCAAGCGACATGAAACAACGCGTCGCCCTGATACACGAGCGGCAACTTGAGGCGGCCGATAATGATCCCTCGAACCGGACTCGACCGGCGATCGCCGGGTCACGGCTACTTGCTCCGCGCGGACGAGCGGCGCCGGAAGGCAATCGCGGTGAGGTCGTCCGGCTTGCCCTGCGCGGTTGCCATCTGCGTGCGAGCTCGTTCGGCCAGTTCGGCGAGAGCGACCGCGAGGGACGGGGCCCGAACCACGATCTCGGCTACGGCCTGGAGCCGCAGATTGTCGGTCAGGCCATCGCTGGCGAGCAAGACGGTATCGCGCGGCGCAAGCCGGAGATCTGGGCCGACCTCGATGCGCATCTCCGGCGAACCAAGATAGTTGGACACCATTTGGGCTTCGTCGTGCCGACGGGCTTCGCGCTCGGCGATCCAGCCCGAAGCGACCGCATAGCCGGCAGGGGAGTGAGCGACGGAGCGCCATTTGATCTTGCCGCGGCCACCAACGATCAGGATCGTCGAGTCTCCGGAGTGGAAAGGCCGCACGGCGCCGTCTTCGATTCCGACGGCCGCCAGGGTCGTTGCCGCCCCGATGCCGAGCTCGAGGATCTTGCGATTGGCGGCCTCGAATCCATCCAGGACGGCAGCTCGAATCGTTCTGTCTTCGGAGCGACAGCCCAGAGTCGCGCCGGCGACTTCCGAGGCCGCGAGCCAAGAGGCCCGCTCTCCCGCCGGCGCTCCGCCAAATCCGTCGGCAACCGCCAGCAAGGCGCTTGCGGGTCCCGCGGCGACGATCGCGGCGGCGTCTTCGTTCTTCCGATTGTCGCCGGGACCGACGCGTGTGATCGCGGCCGCCTCTCCGCCGGCCAACTCCAGCTCGGCAACTTCAGCCATGGAGTCGGTCTGGACGAGCCAGGTCGTTTCGTCGCCTTGCCGGACAGAGCTCATGGCCGCCTGATGGGGCTGGCGCACCAGGGGCAGCATCGCCAGAACCCGGGCAGGATCCCCCAACGACACTTTCGGCACACGCTCTTTTCGCCGGGGATCTTCCAGCTCCGCCGCACCTTTCGCCGGCACCACGGGCAGTAGCGCATGAAGGGCATGAGGTCCTTTCTGGAGCATGACCGGTTGGTGCAACGCCCGGAGTAGCGGCGATCCGAGTAGGTGCGAGCTCCGTGGCTCTCGAACCCCGGTCCATAGCACCACGGGCAATAGCGCCAGTCGAGCTTCATGCCACGGCCACAGCGCGGACAGTGCGCCGGGAACTTAGTTTCTCCTCTGTGCTTGGCGCGATCGGCGCCACACCACGGGCAGGTCGTCATGGCCTCCGCCACCGGCCCAGCGCACCGCGGGCACGTGTGTCGGGCCTCCAGAGCTCTACCGTGATGTCTCGTGAACTCGCGCCGCTGCACGGTGCGCCACGCCGGATCCGTCCTGCCGGCTCCGATCGGAGACCGGCGGCGGGCGGGATTCTTGAGAGCTTGCCGTCGGGCGCGGCGGAAAGCGGCCGACATCTTGCCGGCGTCGGCAAAACGCCGGCGCGGCTCCGGGGAGATCGCCTTGGCCAGCACTTCGAGCATGGGAGCTCCCACTTTGTGAATGATCTTCCGATGCCCGGCGGGAGGCCAGTGGAAAGGCCACTCCGGAAGACGCCCCGAGAGCATCCTGTAGATCACCAGTCCAAGGGCGAACACATCCGATCTCGGGGACGGCTTTCCCATAGCCTGCTCGGGGGCGAGATAGCCGACCGTGCCCGATCCCGACGCGTGAATCGTCTGCATCGCCACCTTGGCGATTCCGAAGTCGGTCAGCCGGAGATGATCGCCATTGAAAACGATGAAGTTCTCGGGCTTGATGTCGCAGTGGATGATGCCTTCATCGTGGGCGAAGGCCACCGCCGAGAGAGCCTGTTCCGCGAACTCCAGAGCCTTGGCGGTCGCGATGCGCCGCGTCAGCCGCTCTCCCAGGGTCTCGTCTCCCAGTGCGGTCACGGCGACAAAGCGACCTTCAATGAAGTCGGCGTTCTTGAGCGTGAGGATGTGGGGGTGCTCCATCCGGGCGGCGAGGCGGACCTCCCGATAGAAATCGTCGAGGACCTCCGATGTGATCAGCGAGGGGTGAGGTATCTTGAGCGCCACGCGCACGCCCTCGATGGTGTCGTGGGCGGCGTAGACGGTGGCGAAGCCACCTTCGCCGAGCCGTCGCAGGATTCTGTACTTGCCGAGCCGTTGTCCGCGGCGAAGCCGCCGGCGGGCGGCTTGAGAGGGCGAGGTTGGGGATCGACCGTGTGGGTGGTGCATCGGGCCGCTTCTTCGAACGGTGATCCTAGCCGCGGAGGAGGTCGGCTGGAACCCCCCTGGACAGCCGCGAAGAAAACCGTGCGACTCAGCGCATGACAACTGACTCGATGCCATTGCGCTCGAGATTTCGGACCACTTCCTCGGCGCTCCGCCTGGAGAGGCCTGCGAGAATGACGCGATGGAGCCCCTTCGAGGATTCGATCCGAGCGTCCCGATAGTGGGAGCGCACGGCCGCGAGCCTCGACTCGGCGCGCTGGCGGTCGCGAAAAGCACCCGCTTGCACCGCATAGATTGCCGGTGCCGGGTTTCGGCCGACCACACGAAGGCGAACCCTGGCCGTGCCGGGACCGAGCATGCCGATCTCACGGGCAGCGGCCTTTGACAGGTCGATGATTCGCCCGGCCACGAACGGCCCCCGGTCGTTGATGCGCACGCGGGTCCTTCTTCCGTTGTCGCGGTTCTTCACCTCCACGACCGTCCCGAAGGGCAACTGCTTGTGCGCCGCGGTCATGGTTTCCATGTCGTAGGTCTCGCCGTTGGCGGTCGTTCGTCCGTCAAAGCCGGGGCCGTACCAGGACGCGATCCCGGATTGCTCGAATCCTCGGTGACCCTCTCTGGCGCGCCTCGAGCTGGTGCAAGCTGATCCGAGGACCGCGAGAATCAAGGTGGCCACCAAGGG
Source organism: bacterium (assembly GCA_024224155.1). NCBI lineage: Bacteria > bacterium. The sequence continues at coordinate 20,911 of JAAENP010000016.1, read as the reverse complement.
CAGCGCGCCGGGCGATCGCATCAGACGCGAACGAGCTCGGGCTCGACAGCGGCTCGTTTCTCGGGCAGCTTGGCTCGAATCAGGGTCAAGAATTCCTCGACCTGCTCGGCCGACCGTCCGACGAAATGCTCGGGCTGCAGGAAGGACTCGACCTCGGAGCGCTCGAGCGGGAAGTCCGGATCGTCCAGCAGCATGTGTACCAGAGGGTTTTCCTCGCCACGCTCGACGGCCGCGTGGGCTGCCATCGAGTACTCGCGGATTCTCTCGTGAAGAAGCTGGCGATCGCCACCCGCCCGGGAGGCCTGCATGAGCAGGTTCTCGGTGGCCATGAACGGCAGCTCGCGACGAACCAGGGTCGCCGCCGCTTCCCGCCCGACCCGCAGCCCACCGGCGATGTTGGTTGCCAGCACCAGGATGGCGTCGGCGGTGAGAAACGCGTCCGGCAGCACCAGCCGTCGATTGGCCGAGTCATCGAGGCTGCGCTCGAGCCACTGCGTGGCGGCGTTGAGCGGCCCGTTCCAGGAATCGGTGAGCAGCCTTCTCGCCAGAGCACACATGCGTTCGGAGCGGATCGGGTTGCGCTTGTACGCCATGGCCGAGGAGCCGACCTGCTTGGCCTCGAAGGGCTCGGCGAGCACTCCCAGGCCCTGCAGTAACCGAACATCCGTGCCGAACTTGTGAAGCGTCTCGGCAATGCCCGCGAGCACGCCCAGGACTTGCGAATCCTGCTTGCGAGGGTAGGTTTGACCGGTCACGGGCCAGCTCGAGTCGAAGCCCAGCTTCTCGGCCACGGCTCGGTCCAGCCGGCGCACTTTCTCGTGGTCGCCGTCGAAGAGCGACAGGTAGCTGGCCTGGGTGCCGGTGGTGCCCTTGGCTCCGCGGCACTTGAGCGTGGCCAGGGCGCTTCTGATCGAATCGAGATCCGTGTCCAGGTCCTGCAGCCACAGGCTCGCGCGCTTGCCGAACGTGGTCAGCTGCGCCGGTTGGAGATGAGTGTAGGCGAGGGTGGGTACAGAACGGGTCGACTCGGCAAAATCGGCGAGACACCTGATCGCGGCTGTCAACCGCGCTTCGACGATTTCGAGAGCGTCGCGCGTCAGCAGAACATCCGTGTTGTCGGTCAGGAATGCGCTGGTCGCTCCGAGGTGGAGCACGCCCCCGGCGCCCGGAGCTTCGCGATCGGCCAGCTCGGCGAAGTGGCGCAGGTGGGCGACCACGTCGTGACGGGTTTGCTCTTCGAGCTCGGCGACACGCTCGAAGTCGATCTGGTCGCGAACCGACCGCAATGCCGCGAGCTGATCGTCTGAAATCGGTAACCCCAAGTCGCGCTGCGACTCGGCGAGAGCGATCCAGAGCTGTCGCCAAAGGCCGTAGCGATGCTCTCGGGTGAAGACCCCGGCCATCTGGCGCGAGGCGTAGCGCTCGTGGAGTGGGTTTTGGGGAGATGCGGGAGCTTCGGAAGGCATGGCCAAAGCGAGTCTAACAACTACGAGTCCGACACTCGCTCGGTATGATCCGACGATGCATCGGCCGGGGATTCTCGCTCTCTCGTTCGCGCTGGCGTTGAGCTGGGCCTGCGGCTCGGCTCCAACGGCGGTGCCGCCCGGACGAGCCGGTGGGGTGACCCCGAGTGTGCCACCGAGGGGGCCGGCATCGAGCCTGCCCTCGACCGAGGACCCGGTCGCCCGCCGCGTCGTCCGTCTCGCGCGCTCGCTGCTGGCGACTCCCTACCGCTACGCCGGGTCGGACACCAGGGGCTTCGATTGCTCGGGCCTGACCTCCTATGTGTTCGCGCGAGTGGGCCTCAGTCTGCCGCGGACGGCTCAGAGCCAGGCGTCGGCCGGGCGCTGGGTCGCGCCCGACGAATTGGCAAGTGGCGATCTGGTGTTCTTCGGCGACGATCGGACCAAGCCGTACCACGTCGGCCTGGTGGTCTCGGAGCCAGGCGAGCCGCTCGCCATGATCCACTCGTCGTCCTCGCTCGGGGTGACCGAGACCACGGTTCTGAGCAACTCGTACTGGCTGCCGCGGCTGCGCTTCGGCCGGCGAGTTCTCGAAGGCGACTGAGATCGGCGGCTCTTCGGGAGAGTGTTGCCTCGATCGGCCACAGAACCGAGAGCCGGAGCGGCTGCTTTGGAGTGAGACCGAGACAGTTCGCGGTCCGGCGCGAGGACCAGCCGGCTCGGCGGCAACCGGTCAGGGGGCTCGACGCGAGCGCCGGCAAGGCTGGTCGTAGTCCACGGTCGATTTGCGCGAGCGACGCGCAGGCGCGAGCCCGCTCGTTGCAGTCCCCTTGCTCGCGCGGTCCCGTGGAGGGCTGCCGTCGTGCGGCGCCGCAGCGCAAATCGGTCGACGCGGAGATCGACCGCTACAAGTAGAGAGTCCGAAAACCAGTCGGGAGGGGACACCATGGAATGGTGTCCCCGATCTCATAGAATGCGCTCTTCGCCGGACCTCTGATCAATTGGCGTCCGGCACTCCACCTCATGCCCATTCACGTTGACTCCGAGATCGGCAAGCTCCGTCGGGTTCTGGTGCATCGTCCCGATCGCGAGATCGATTGGATGGTGCCGAGGATGATGGAGCAGCTCCTCTTCGACGACATCCTCTACGCCAAGGAGGCGAGGGCAGAGCACGAGGACTTCTGCGGGGTGTTTCGAAAGGCCGGCGTCGAGACGCTCGACGCGCAGGATCTCCTGGTCGAAGTGCTGGCCGGTTCGGCCGCGAGAGACGAGCTTTTCGAAGACCTGGGCCGGCACGGAGAGCTGCCCGAGCGCGGGCGCAAGGCACTTGAGAACCTGGAGCCGGAGGAGCTGGCGGCGACCATGGTCTCGGGGCTGCGTCGGGCCGATGGCTACCACGATGTCGATAGCTTGCTCTTCGACCTGGCTCCGATACCGAACTATTTCTTTCAGCGCGATCCGCAGTCGGTTCTAGGCGATCGGGTGATGATCTCCTCGATGGCTACGGGTGCGCGGCGTCGTGAGGCTCTCCTGGCGAAGGCGATCTTCGGCCATCACACGAAGCTCTCCGGTCACTCGGGCCTCTTTCCGATCGGGAACGAACTGGCGCCCCCCGGGTTTCTCACCGGAGGTGAGCCTCCGACCCTCGAGGGCGGCGACGTGATCGTCGCCAGCCCCGAGATCCTGCTGGTCGGCATCAGCCAGCGCACGAACCGGCGCGGCGCCGAAAGGCTGGCCGAGTATCTTCGTCGGACTCGGACCAGCTTCCGTCACTTGATCATGGTGGACCTGCCGGCTCGGCGCTCATACATGCATCTGGACACGGTTTTCACCTTGATCGACGAGGGCGTCTGCCTGGCGTATCCGCCGGTGATCGAGCCCGGTCACCAGCTCACCGGCCGGGCCTTCTACGTTGACCTGGCGGCCGAGGAGTTTTCTTTGATGCTCCGACCCTCGCTGCTCGAGGCCCTCGAGCAATTGGGCATGCCGCTCGAAGTCGTGCCTTGCGGAGGAGCCGGCGACGTTCTCTTCCAGGAGCGTGAACAGTGGACCGACGGCGCCAACGCGTTCGCCATCGAGCCGGGGGTGATCGTCCTCTACCGGCGGAACCGGCGCACGGTCGAGGAGTTGGCAAAGCGCGGTTGGCGAGTGATCACCGAAGCCGACGTGGTCGCCGGCCGAGAACCCGTCGGGGGGCGGGGGCGGACGGTGGTTACGATCGAGGGCGACGAGTTGTCCCGGGCGCGAGGCGGGCCACGTTGTATGACCATGCCGCTCGAGCGGGATTCCTCCCCAATCTGAAGCCGGCGGTACCGTTATTCCGCCCGACTGATCTAACTGGAGCTTCCACTCATGCAGTCCAAAGACCTGATTTCGATTCACGACATGTCCCGCGAAGAGGTGGGCGCCTTGCTCGAGCTTGCGGCCGAGATCAAGGCCGGGCCGGAGCGCTTTGCGGGCGCACTCGCGGGCAAGAGCCTCGGGATGATCTTCGAGAAGTCTTCGACCCGTACCCGAGTGAGCTTCGAGGCCGGCATGTTCCAGCTTGGCGGGCAGGCGCTGTTTCTGTCGTCTCGGGACATCCAGCTCGGTCGGGGAGAGCCGATCTCCGACACCGCCGAAGTGCTCTCGCGCTACGTCCACGGCATCATGGCCCGTACCTTCGCGCATCAGACGGTTCTCGATCTGGCGGCGCATGGCTCGATTCCGGTGATCAACGGTCTCACCGACGATCTTCACCCGTGCCAGGCTCTGGCCGACTACTTCACCCTCGGCGAGGTCTTCGGCGGGCTGAGCGAGCTTGCGGGACGCAAGATCGCCTACGTTGGCGACGGCAACAATATGGCCCACTCGCTTCTGCACGGTGCCCCCAAGGTGGGGATGGACATCGCCGTGGCTACCCCCGCGGGATACGAGGTCCGGGATACCTACCTGGGCAGTGCGCGGCGCGACGCCGAGGCGGCCGGAACCGCGGTCGAGACAACCCACGATGCCAAGGCGGCTGTCGCCGGGGCCTGCTGCGTCTACACCGACGTCTGGGCCTCGATGGGGCAAGAGGAAGAGGCCCGGGAGCGCTCGAGGGCGTTCGAGGGCTTCTCCGTCACCGCCGGCCTGATGGCCGCCGCGGCCCCCGACGCGATCTTCCTGCACTGCCTTCCGGCGCACCGGGGAGAGGAAGTCTCGGCCGAGGTCGCGGACGGTCCCCAGAGTCACATCTTCGACCAGGCGGAGAATCGCCTGCACGTTCAGAAGGCGATCATGGTCGAGTTGATGAGTCGATAGAGCGGACTGCTAAACTCGCTCGGCCCGATTCAGAGCACTTTCCGCCACTACTCCTGATGAAGTACGCAATTCGAAGTCGCTCCGTCGCCGGTGCGCTCACCGCACTGCTCCTGATGGCGGCATGTGGAGCTCCGGACCTCGGCCCCGTGCCGGAAAACACCTCGGCGCTCTGGGGCAAGAACGGAGAACGATGGGATCCGGCTGGCCGACTGCCGGACTTCTCCTACGCCGGTTATCGCGCGGGCAATGAACCGATTCCCGACGTACCGGTTGTGGCCAATGTAAAAGATTTCGGGGCGACGGGCGACGGTGTCACCGACGACAGCTGGGCGTTCCTGCAGGCGATCGAAGAGACCTCGAACGGCGCGATCCTGATTCCGGCGGGCCGCTATCTGATCACCAGGCCGCTCTTGATCGGTAAGAGCAATCTGGTTCTACGGGGCGAGAGCCGGGACTCGACCGTGCTCTACTTTCCCAAAACTCTTCGGCAGATCTTCAAGAAGGGCAGGGACGGAGGCCCTTACGGCTGGTCCTGGGGTGGGGCCTGGATCTGGGCCAACCCGGATCCTAAACGTGGCGATTCGAACGCTCCGGTTTGGGATGAGGGCAGGATGCTCGCCGAGGTAACCCGAGTCGCGCCTAAAGGGCAGACCTGGATCAAGGTCTCGGATACCAGCGGCATCGAGCCGGGGCAGATGGTGAGGCTGATTCAGCACGAGAGCGACGGCTCGCTGACGCTTTTGATGCACGCCGGGCACGAGCTGGGCGGCAAGTGCATCATCGACTCTCCCGGTCTCCAGGTCATCAACTGGCTGCTCGAGGTCACCCGGGTCGAGGGCAAGAAGGTGCACTTCGACCGTCCTCTGCGGCTCGACGTCAAGCCCGAATGGAAGGCTCAGCTCTTCGAGGCCGTGATCGAGGTCGAGGAGGTCGGGATCGAGCGCATGACCATCGAGTTTCCGGTGCGGCCCTACCCGGGACACCACAACGAGCCCGGGATGAACGCCATCAGCCTGGGTCAGACGTACAACAGTTGGGTGCGCGATGTCGCGATCCTGAACGCGGACAATGGAATCTTCTTTTGGTACTCACGCTACTGCACGGCCGACAGTGTCGTGATTGCCGGTCGTGGCGGCCACTACGGCTTCAACCTGGGTGGTGCCCAGGACAGCTTGGTGACTCGATTTCGAATCGAGAATCGCAACGTCCACGACACTTCGTTCAGCAACATGGCCAACGGCAACGTCTACTCCTGGGGCAAGGGGCGTAACATCAATTTCGATCACCATCGAGGAGCGGCGTTTCAGAACCTGAGCTCCCGGATCCATGTCGGCCTTCCCAACCGGCAGTGGGTATCGAGCCACACCCGAACCGGGCACTACACCGCCGCGCACGAGACCTACTGGAACATTCGTCCGCGGGCGGAAACCAGAAGGCTCGAGACCTGGCCGGCCCAGAACATCATCGGTCGAGTCAAGGCTTCGAGGCACTCAACCCCGGACTGGTTCGATCTTTGGGCCGAGCACTTGGATGAGATCGAGCCGCAGGACCTGCACCTGGCCCAGTGGCAGCGCCGTACCAGTCTGTCGATGCCGAAGCGTCCCAGGTTTCCGAAGGCCTTGCCCGAGGGAAGAGTCATCAATACGAGCGTCGGTCCGGGAGTCGCTCCGGCCGACCTGGTGCAGAAATGAAGCGCTTTCTGAGGCTTGCTCCCAAGGCCGTCGTGGCGACGGTGATCGGTCTCGGCCTTGCGGCGACGCTGGCGTGCGCAGAGAAGCGGCCGGAGGGTTTCCCCGATTTCTCGAACGAGTCCGGCCTAGATCGCCCCAACGTCCTGGTGGTCTTGATCGACGCCCTGCGCCGCGATCATCTTGGCGCCTACGGCTACGAGCTGCCGACGACCCCCGCCATCGACACCTTCGCCGCCGAGAGTGCCGTTTTCACCCGCGCCTACAGTCACTCGAGCTGGACCAAGCCGTCGGTCGCGACGCTCTTTACCTCGCTCTACCCCGATCAGCACGGCATGGGACGCGTCGGCTTCGAAGGGGATGCCGGCTTTCAAACCGATGTCCTGCCCAAGCAACTCTCGACTCTCGCCGAGCGATTCAAACGGGCAGGCTATCGAACCGGCTCCATCGGGACCAACGTTCACATCCAGAAGAAGACCGGCTTCGCGCAGGGCTTCAGTCGCTTCTTCAACAAGCGGCTGGTGACCGCATACCAGGTGAACGACCTGCTGCGTGAGTGGTTGGAGGCTGGCGACCAGCAGGCTCCGTTCTTTGCCTACGCTCACTACATGGATGTGCATTTCCCTTACAACCGCAGACTGCCGGACGAAACCGGGCGCTTCGGCAGCACCCGAACCTGGCCGAAGGCGCCGACGCACTGGACCCGGGTCCCGGAGTGGGCTGAGAAGCACCTGAACTCGAAGAACCTCGCGGCCCTGATCGCGAGCTACGACCAGGAGGTCGCCTACGTCGATGGCGCTTTCGGTGAGCTCTGGGCGTGGCTTGGCGAGATCGGCAGGTTGAAGAACACCGTCGTGGTTCTGGTCGCCGATCACGGTGAGGGCTTCAACGAGCACGACGAGCTGCAGCACGGTTACGCCCCGTACGAGGAAGTGACGGCTATCCCGTTCATGATCCGGCTACCGCCGGTCTATCGGCACGAGCCGGGCAGAAGCGAAGAGCTCGTCGGGCTGGTCGACGTCATGCCGACAGTGCTCGACCTGGTCGGTCTCAAGGCGCCGAGAAAGGCGCAGGGCCGCAGTCTCGTGCCTTTGCTCCTGGGCGAGTCTCTTCGTGAACGGCCGATCTACGTCGAGGGCCCCGGCATTCGCGGTTTGCGCGGGTCGACCCATACCCTGTTTTCGCCCGAGGAAGGCGAGGACCTGTGTTTCGACAACCAGGCCGATCCGTCCGAGCTGTCGCCTCTCGAGGCCCCGCTGCCCGAGATCTGCGGCCGGATGGCGTCCGCGCTTGACGGACTGGTGGCGCAGCTCGAGCTCGTCGCCGAGGGCGAGGACTCCGCCGTCACCCTCGACGCCGAGGAAGTCGAGGCCCTGAGGGCGCTCGGCTATCTGGATTAGCGAACACGTGAAGTCCGCTCCCAGGCGGCTGGCGTTATCGAATCAGATGCGACCAACCTCGATAGGCCGCGATGTGGTCCGGCACGTTGTGGACCCGCAAGATGTCCACCCCTTGCCGGCAGAGCTCGAGAGAGATTCCGATGGTCGCGAGATCCCTGTCTTCGACAGCGCCCGAGGTGAAGCTCTTCATGAAGGACTTGCGCGAGTGGCCGATGACTGTTCTCAGACCGTGCTTGCGAAGCCGACCGGCCCCACGGAGCAGCTCGAGCGACTGCAGCGGGTTCTTGCCGAACCCGATGCCGGGATCGAAAAGGATCCGCTTGAGATCCAGCCGGCGGCCTCCCAGGCCCGCAGGCGAGCGTGGAGCCAGGCCTCGACTTCAGCGACCGGGTCGCAGTCCGGCGGCAGCGTCACTCTCGGGTCCACCGGAAGTGTCAGCTGATGCATGGCGATCCAGTCGGCGTCGCTCGATCGGGCGATGTCGATCATCTCCGGCGAAGTTAAACCGCCGACGTCGTTGACGATGTCGACGCCCAGATCGAGGGCCTTTTCGGCGACCGCGGGGTGGTAGGTGTCGACGCTCAGCAGTGGGCGAAGAGGGGATCGCGAGTACTTCGCCGTCAAGGGCTCGAGGATCGGCGCGAGCCGCGACCACTCTTTCTCCGGTCCGACGGGCTTCGCATTCGGCCGCGTGGACTGAGCGCCGACATCGACGATGTGACCTCCGGCGGCGGCTACCGCCTCGACGTGTGGCTCGACGCGCTCCCAGGTCGTAAAGAGTCCACCGTCCGAAAACGAGTCCGGGGTTACGTTGACGATGCCCATCCAGAGCGGGATGTGATGTTGGAGCTCGGCGGACCATTCGAGCACCGTCTTCGGACCTCGACCGGGAATCGTCAGCCGCGGCTGGAGCGCGGTCAGGGGGGTCAATACGAAGGCTCGCTTGTGAAGATCGCGGTGGGGGATGGCGAGCTCCGGGGTCGAGATGACTTCTCGACCCCACAGAAGGATGTCGATGTCGATCGGGCGCGGCGACCAGCGCTCGCGCTCGTCGCGCCCCAGTCCACCCCGCCTTTCCGTTCTTCCCCTTCTCCCAAGACTCGACTCGATTTTCACGGTCCAGGCGCGCACTTGTTCCGGCGAGCTTTCGGTCTCGCATGCGACGGCGAGGTTGAGATAGGGCAGGTTCCAGTCGGACGGCGCCGACTCCGGCAAGAGCGCCGGGGACTCGACCACCGGAGAGACACGGTTCACCCGCAGGCCCTTTCCCTCCAGGAGCCGGATGGCGCTGCTCAGCTTCTCGCGTCGGTCGCCGAGGTTGGATCCGAGACCAAGGTAGATTTCCATGACGGTAGAAGAGCGATCGTGTGCCGGTGGAGAGTGGATTCGGCCCCGCCGCAGAAGCATGGATTCGGCCCGGCCGAAGAGAGGTAGCGGTCGACCTCCGTGTCGACCGTTCCGGTTGGTCATAGTAACCGTTCGTGGGCGATCTCGGCGTCGTGCTCAGGGCTGGGTGGTGTCCTAAGGACAAACCCCAGGGCTGCTAGGCTCGAGCTCTTCTGAGGAGGTAACCAGAGAATGGAGCGCACGTTTGCGGCCGCCCTGACCGTCGCCCTGCTCGCCTCGGCGTGTTCGCGCGACGGCACCGAAGCGGGGTCGCACGAAGAGGAACAATCGATGGCACTGATGGAAATCGCCGAGGCGTATGTCAAGCTGGTTCTGGCGGTCGGGCGGCACGACAGCGACTACGTGGACGCCTGCTACGGACCCGAGGAATGGAAGAGCGAAGTCGACGCCGAAGAGGCCTCGCTGGAGCAGCTTCATAACCGCGCCGGAGGCTTGATCGAGCGCCTGGCCGCTCTTGGGGATATGGATTCAGGGGCTGGCGCGGATGGTGGGGAAGCCGAAATGCAGAGGCTGCGCTACCGCTACCTGGCGACTCAGTTGGGATCTCTCGGTGCGCGTGTCGAGATGCTCCAGGGCAAGCGGTTGAGCTTCGACGAAGAGTCGCGCGCTCTCTACGACGCCGTCTCGCCGAACTACGGCGACGAGCACTATCAAGCGATCTTGGACGAGCTCGATCCGCTGCTTTCGGGAGAAGGGTCGCTCATCGAGCGCTACGCGAGATTCAAGCAGCGGTTCGTCATCCCCGCGGAGAACCTCGACCAGGTGTTTCGGGCGGCGATCGAGGCCTGCCGCGCGCGCACGCTCGAGTGGATCGAGTTGCCCGAGGGAGAGAGCTTCGAAGTCGAGTACGTTCAAGACAAGTCCTGGAGCGCATACAACTGGTATCAGGGCGGTTTTCACAGCCTGATCCAGGTCAACACCGATCTTCCGATCTACATCGACCGGGCCATCGATCTCGCCTGCCATGAGGGCTACCCGGGGCACCACGTCTACAACCTCCTGCTGGAGAAGCACCTGGTTCGCGATCGCGGCTGGGTCGAGTTCTCGGTCTACCCGCTCTTCAGTCCGCAGTCCCTGATCGCGGAAGGGACCGCCAACTTCGGAATCCGGGCCGCGTTCCCGGGAGCCGAGCGCATCGCGTTCGAGCGCGAGGTTCTGTTTCCGCTCGCCGGCCTGGATTCGAGTCTGGCCGACCGGTTCTACCGAGTGTTGGCGGCGGTCGAGAAGCTCGACTATGCCGGCAACGAAGCGGCCAGAAGCTACCTCGACAGAGAGATCGACGCCCAGGCCGCGGCCGAGAAACTGACCCGGTACGCTCTGATGCCGCCCCAGAGAGCGGCGCAGCGTGTCCGGTTTATCGATCAGTATCGAAGCTACGTCATCAACTACAACCTGGGACAGGACATGGTCCGCCGCTACGTCGAGGCGAATGCGTCGACTCCCGAAGAGACCTGGCGAGTGTTCGGCGAGCTGCTTTCGTCGCCGAGGCTACCTTCGGGATTGCTCTAGCCACGGAATTCGGTGAGCCGAGTGGGCCGGAGCCTACGCCACTGGCGCTTCGCGTGTTGTTGCGAGCCCCGCCGGAATCCAGCCTCGAACCGAGTTGAGCAGCGCGATCGAGTCGGCTCTTCCGAGGTCGTGCAGGGTCAGCACCCTCTCTCTGATCCGGCCGCTCTCGAGAAGCTCGGCACGGAGGGTTCCGGCGAGCAGCCCGCAAGCAACCGGCGGCGTGAGCCAGTTCCCGTCCAACTGGAGCGCGATATTAGCCAGGGTAGTCTCGGTGAGCTCTCCCGCCGGGTTCCACAGCAGTACGTCGTCGAGGTCCGGCGCGCTTCGCCGAAAGGAATCGTAGACTTCGCGCGCCGTCGTCTTGTGGTACAGAAACCGGTTCCCCGGATCGATCGGTTCATGGGCCACGCCGATCGTCCAGGGTTCGGTCCGCTCTTCGAGCTCGTCGGCCTCGACATCGATCAGCCCGGAGTGCGAGAGGAGGAGACGGACGCGATGCGATCTCCGGGGCAGGCTCTCTGCGAGTCCTTCGAGCGCGTCGATCGCGCGGTCTTCCGCGAACGCAAAGCCGAGGAAGTCCGCAGAGTCCGCCAGACGATCGAGATGGCGGCGCAGCAGGTAGTAGCCCTCTTCTCTCGACCAGCGCATGGTCTCGAGCAGCGAGACGTCTCGGAGCTTCGGGGCGAGAACCAGAGTCTTGGCGCGGCCCTCGAGGTACTCGGCGTCGGGCTCTGAATCCCAGACGATGCCACCGCCGGTTCCGTACTCCGCGGTGCCGGCGCTTCGGTCGACGTGAGCCGTCCGGATCGCCACGTTGAATAGGGCTTGGCGATTCGGTCCCAGGTAGCCGATGGCTCCGGTATAGACCCCGCGCGGGTGCTCCTCGAACTCGGCGATGATCTTCATCGTCTCGACCTTGGGGGCGCCGGTAATCGAGGAGCTCGGAAAGAGCGCCGTCATAATCTCGAGAAAGGAGCTCTCGGTCTTGGCCTGTACGGTCGAGGTCATCTGCAAGACGGTGGGATAGGTCTCGATGTCAAAAAGGCGGCTCGTTTCGACGCTGCCCGGAAGCGCGACACGGCCGAGATCGTTACGCACCATATCGACGATCATCACGTTCTCCGCCCGGTTCTTGACGGAGTCGCGAAGGCCGCGTGAGCGCGCGCGATCGTCCTGCCGGTAAAGGCCGCGACGCGAAGTCCCTTTCATCGGACGACAGGTCAGGCGGCTGCCGTCGAGGCGGAAGAAGAGCTCCGGTGAGAAGGAACAGACCGCATGCTCGCCGGTGTCGACGAACGCCGCGTACCGAGTCCTGTCTCGGGTCACCAGATCGAGGAAGAAGGGCCACGGCGCGGACGTGAAGGCGGTTCGCAGGCGCCAGGTGAAGTTGACCTGGTAGGTGTCACCATGAGCGATCCGTTCCCGGATTCGGCTGACCATGGAGCGATATCGGTCTAGATCGAGAGTCGCTTGCCAGCGCCGGGACGAATTGCCGGAAGCGGGCGAGTCGGGAAGCGCGACCTTCTCGCAGGTCTTGTAGATCCCGAACCAGAGAAGGGGCAAGGAGCCCGCCGGGCGGGTGACCAATGCGGTGTCGAAGGCCGGCGCCGCCTCGTAGCTGAGGAATCCAGCGGCGTAGAGGCCCCGTTGGGCCGCCGACTCGATTTCTGCTACCGCCGGAAGGACCTCCTCGACTCTGACGGCACGGATCGTTTTCACGGGTTCCGTGAATCGGCGCCACCCCTCGTGGCCGCATTGCAGCCAGATCGGCGGGGTCCGCGAATCGGCGAGGGTCGGCGCCACCGAGGGATCATATGCCGCGCCGGCAGTGTTACGATTCGCTCGGTCGATGAACAAGAGAGCCCGAACCGCCTGGCTGCTTCTCGCCGGTGCTGTCGCTGCGGCACCGGCGTTGCCCATGGCGGCGGCTCGAGTCGCCGTTCTCGAAGCGGGGCCCGCGGCCGACCTCCCGGACGGGGTCGTTCAAGAGAAGCAACCGTTCTTTTCGACCTTTTCGATCTGTGCGATCGATCCCGACACCGGCGAGAGCGGCGCCGCGGTCACCACCCGGGTCCCGTTCGTCGGCCGAGCCGTGCCCTGGGCGCGGGCCGGAGTGGGCGCCGTGTGCACCCAGGCCTGGACGGTGGTCGAGTACGGGCGGCGCGGTCTCGATTTGTTGGAGGCGGGAGTGTCCCCGGCCGATGCGCTCGAGCAACTGCTCGCCGACGACGCCGGCCGCGAGTCGCGGCAGGTCGGGATCATCGACATGCAGGGCCGATCCGCCGCGCACAGCGGTGAGAAGAACGGCGATTGGGCGGGTAGCCGGCAGGGGCTCAACTACACCGTTCAGGCCAACATTATGGTGGGCCCGGAAGTGGTGGACGCCGTGGCCGAGCATCTGGACTCGACCGCGGGGTCCGGCATGCCGCTCGCGGAGCGCATGATTCTGGCGCTCGAGGCGGGACAGAAGCAGGGCGGCGACAAGCGCTGGGGGCGGCTGCAGTCGGCGGCGATTCGAATCGCCGATCCCGACAATCCGGGTCGCGGCGGCGACCACCTGAGCGTGTCGATCGACGTCGGCGAGCATCCGCATCCGGTCCAGGAGCTCAAGCGGATCTACTACAAGACCCAGAGCTCGTTGGGGCACCGGGAGTTCTCGGAGATAGCCGGCGACGACGTCGTGGAGCTCAAGCGGATGCTCCACGCCCTCGGCTACTGGCGCGAGGAGCTCGAGGAGTTTCCGACAGCACCGGAGTTCGACGTCGACCGCGGGCTGATGCGGACCGATCCTGACGCCTTTCAGGCGAAGATCGCGGAGTATCGCGAGTCGGCCCGTAAGTTCAACGAGGCCTTCGGAACCTATGACAACGAGGCGATGGACGCGGTCGACGCGTTTCGCAGCGAGCGCGGCCTCGACTACAGCGGCAACCCTCCCGGGCTCGTGGACGCTCGGCTGGTGGCCGCGCTCAAAGACGCTTTCTACAGCCGGGCGCGCTGAATCGGCGGGCGCCGCTCGCAACTGATGGAACTGCACAGGAGGGTGGGACAATGAAGCTATGGAAACTCGGCGCTCCGGCCCTGATTGGATTCGCGCTTCTCTTCTTCCCGATTTCGTTGTTGGCCGCCGAAGCACCCACCGCTGCCGACCCGGGAGACGATCTCGAGTCCTCCGTGGCCCGAATGGCGAAGATCAGGGCGTGCTGGTCGCCGAGCTTCTCGCCCGACGGTCGGCGAATCGCCTTCGTCTCGGACCTCAATGGCGTGCCGCAGGTGTGGGTGGTCGACTCAGAAGGCGGATGGCCGGATCTGGTCACCTCGCTCGACGACCAGGTCGGGGGCGTCGAGTGGTCGCCGAGCGGCGACTGGCTGGCGTTCAGCCTCGCGCCGGGCGGAGGCATGAACCAGCAGATCTACCTGACGCGCCCGGACGGTTCGGAGCTCCGCCGGCTAACCGGCGGTGGCCTCGAGAACAACTGGCTGGGTGATTGGAGTCATGACGGAAAGAGTCTGATGCTGGCGTCGAACCGGCGCCAGCCGCAGTCGATGGACTCATGGGTCTACGGAGTCGAAAGCGCCGAGTTCGAGCTTCTGGCCGAGAATCCGGGCATCGGCACGATCGCGGACATCTCTCGCGACGGACGGCGGGCTCTTCTCTGGCGAATGGAGAGCCGTTCCAGCGACAACCTGTTCGTGCGTGAGCTGGAGGATGGAGCCGAGTTCGTGCTGACGCCGCACGAGGGCCCAGGTTCGGCTCGGGGGGGCAGGCTTAGCCCGAGCGGCTCGACCGTGTACCTGGGAACCAACGTCGGTCGCGACCTTTTCTACTTTGGTCGCGTCGAGCTTGGAGAAGACGGCAAGCCTAGTCCGATCGAAGTTCTGGCTGCGCGCTCGGACGCCGAGTTGGGTTTCTCGCTCTTGAGCCCCGACGGCAAGACCGCGGTGCTCTTGTGGAACGCGGCCGGGAGCAGTGAGCTCGAGTTCGTGGATCTCGAGACTCTCGCTCGCACCGAGGGTCCGAAGTTGCCGGGGGAGATCGTCGGGGGGCTGACCTTCTCCCGAGATGGCAGCAAGCTCGCCATGTCGATCTCGGGCTCGGTTCTGCCGGCGGACATCTGGGTGCTCGAGCGTTCGAGCCGGACGCTGACTCAAGTGACACGCAGCCCGCACGCTGCGGTCGACCTGGATTCGCTGGTAAGCCCGGAGCTCAGGAGCTACTCGGCTCACGATGGGCTAGAGCTCACCGGCTGGCTCTACCGGCCTCACGGGGTCACCGAAGCGGCGCCTTATGTTCTCTCGTTTCATGGCGGCCCAGAGGGACAGGAAAGGCCGAGCTTTCGGAGCGATTACCAGGCGTTGTTGCTGCGTGGAATCGGTGTCTTCGCGCCCAACGTTCGAGGTTCCGCCGGCTTCGGCAAACGGTTTGTGAATCTCGACAACGTCGAGCTTCGCTACGACGGTATCCGAGACATCGAGGCGTCGGTCGACTACCTGGTCGATGCCGGCCTCGCCGATCCCGACCGTCTGGGAATCATGGGAGGATCGTACGGCGGCTACATGACCATGGCCGGCCTGGCCTGGTATCCGGATCTCTTCGCGGCCGGCGCGAATCTCTTCGGCGTGGTCAATTTCGAAACTTTCTTTGCCCACACCGAGCCGTGGATGGCGGCGATCTCGACCCTGGAGTACGGCGATCCGGCGACCCAGGCCGAGCTGCTGAGGGACCTCTCGCCCATTCACAAGGTCGATCGGGTCAAGGCGGCGACCATCGTGCTGCACGGCGCCAACGACACCAACGTGCCGGTGGTCGAGGCCGAGCAGGTCGTCGAGAGCCTGAAGGCCCGCGGCGTTCCGGTCGAGTATGTGCTCTTTCCGGACGAGGGACACGGCTTCAGCAAGACGGCCAACCGCATCACTTCACGCGTGGCAGTGGTCAAGTGGTTCGAGAAGCACTTGAAGGCAGAGTAGCTCAGTCCTCGGTGATCTCGCGAGTCTGGTTCGCCGCGATCGGCCCCGGCACGGTCTGGCGCTTGCCGGACGGCCAGACGACCTCGACGCGGTCTACCGCCGTGGCGTCTCCGAGCCCGAAGTAGAGCGGGTAGGAGCTCTGCGAAAGGTAGCCTGACTTGCCGTCGTGCACCTTGAGGTAGGAGTTGTCACCGGCGAACACCGTGACCCGCGCGCCCAGGCCGTCGCGATTGGACTCGGTCCCGATGAGACGGACCTTCAGGAAGTTGATGTCCGCGGTCTCGGCGAGATCGCTGACCAGCACCATCGGCTCCGAATTGAAATCATTGGTGACGATATCGAGGTCGCCGTCGTCGTCAAGATCGAAGATGACCGACGAGCGCGAGCCGAGCGCCCCCTGAACCTCTATCCGTTCGGTGCGGCCGGCGCAGATCGGGGCGTAGAGCGGGTGCTTGGTCAGGTCTCCGGAGCAGTCCAGCTCGAACCAGGGAGTCGTCGTGCGGCCGCCCTTGCGTGGCTCGACGCCCAGGATGAACTCGGCATCATGAAAGCGCTCGCCCTTGTCGTTGAGCAGCACGGTGTTGACTCCGTAGCGCCATGGAAAGTTCATGCTGCTGGTGAGGAACACGTCGTCGAAGCCATCTGCATTGAGGTCGCTGACGCTGAAGCCCCAGGGCCAGTAGTTCTCGCTCCCCATCCGGTCCGAGACCTCTTTGAATCGGCCTTCGCCGAGGTTTCGAAACAGCGCGTTGCCGAAGATGCTCTTTGCATCGGCGCCGAGCGCGGCCGGTGACCATCGCATGCGCGACTTGAGTTTCTCGCGCTCGGGGCCGATCATCTCGCTCATGTCCGAGTGCATATCGCTCAAGAAGATGTCCATCAGGCCGTCGTTGTCGACGTCGAAGACCTTGATACCCATCGATCCCCAAGGGGTCAGGGGAAACACCTCGCGACTCTTTCTCTCGAAGTACTCACCGCGGACGTTTTCGAAGTAGTCGTCGTTGCCCTGCATGTCGAGGACGTAGAGATCGGGGTAGCCGTCCGTGTTGAGATCGATCGGGCTGGCGTCGCCGGTCCAGCTGTCGTCCAGGAGACGGGTCGCGGCGGTGGCGTCCTGAAAGCGGTTCTCACCCAGGTTCTTGTAGAGAATGCTGCGCTCGGTTCGGTTCGGGTAGAGGTGGCCGGAAAATGCGTCTGTGAAGCCGATGTAATAGCCGCCACGTCCGCGGTCGTCACCGGTGTAGATGCCGACGTTGCTCACGAAGAGATCGAGTCGTCCGTCGAGGTCGTAGTCGAAGAAGACGACACCCGACGAGTGTCCGGAGTAGTCGACCCCGGCGCTGGCGCTGATGTCTCTGAATCTTCCGGTGCCGTCGTTCTCGAACAGAACGTTGCCATCCCGGACTGTGGTGACCATCAGGTCGGGGTCGCCGTCGTTGTCGGTGTCGGCAAACGAAGCTGCGACGCTGATGCGGTTCCCGAGTCCGACTCCGGCTTGCTCGGTGATGTCGGCGAAGCGTCCGCCGCCGACGTTCTTCCAGAGGCCGTTTCTTCCCAGCTGGGTGGTGAGATAGAGGTCGTAGAGGCCGTCGGCGTCGACGTCGGCCACGGCGACACCGTTGCCGTGATCGTAGTGAACGCCCTTGTAGACAAGACCGCCGTCATCGACGACGCGGTTCAGGAACGAGATTCCGGACTCGGCAATTCGGTCGGTGAACCGAAAGCCGTGAAACGCGCCGATCTGATCGGCGGACGCGAGCTGAGCCCGCCGGCGAGGCTCGAGCCAGGTGGGATCGGCGGCCTCGAGCCAGGGCATGTCGGGAGTCGGGCGAGGATGGGCGACTTCTGGCAGCCTCGGCTCGGGCTCTCTGGTGCCGGACCAGGGCTCTCGGAGCGCGCTTTCGATTTCGGCCAACAGGTCGCGCCAACCGCTGGGCTCGAGTACCTCGTAGTGCCCGCGCAGACTGCCGTCTCGGTCTACGAGCGTGAACATCTGGCTATGGGCGATCGGGCCGGCGTCTCCCGAGGCCGGCTCCAGCCGCAACCCGATCTCGAAGAAGCGGGACAAGTCGTCCCGCGCTCCGGTCAGGAAACGCCAGTGGCTGTCATAGGCGTAGGCGTTCGTTCTGGAAAAATTGAGCAGGCGCTCGGCCGTGTCGTGCTCCGGGTCGGTCGTGAACGTGACGAGGCGAATGTCCCCCCAGTCGGGGTGATTGAACAGTTCGGCCTGTAACCGCGTCATTCGACGCGTCAGCTCGGAGCAGGTTCCTCGGCAGCGCGTGAAAACGAGGTTTGCAATCCAGACTCGGCCCTCGAGCTGGCGAGTCCCGAAGGCCGAGCCGTGCTGATCGGTGAGCACGAAATCGGGGATTCGGGCCGGATCGGCTCCGGCCTCGGCGGCTGCCGACTGCGCCGGCAACGGGCTCGAGAGTGCCAGAGCGGCCAAGAGCGCCGTTACGCCCTGGCTGAGTCGGCGGGGGTTGTTGGGCATGTTCGGTTCTCCTCGGTTGCCGGCGTTGCCGTGGTGCCGGCTCTCAGCACGCCTGCGCATGATATCCACTTTTGCGTTGCGCGGTTCGTTCGGCTACCCAGGACTTTTTTGGCTGTGCTAGCGTCTCAAGTGAGGCGCGTATCGTCGCCCGTAATTCAGCATCGTTCGGGGGGGGCAGCCGATGTTTCAAAGGTGCAATCTCAGAAAGGCGATCTCGGCGGTCGCCAGCGGCCTGCTGCTGGTCGCGATAGCAACTGCCGCGGCAAGAGCGCAGGAAGACCAGATCTTCCTGGAACAGGTCGACGTCAGCGTCGTCAACGTCGAGGTCTTCGTGACCGACAAGGACGGTCGCATGGTGACGGACCTCTCGAAAGACGATTTCCAGGTTCTCGAGGACGGCGAGCCGGTCGAGATCAGCAACTTCTACGTGGTTCGGGGCGGCAGCGTCGAGGCCTCGGCGGCATCGGAAGGCGCTGGCGCTGGCGAGGAGATCGCGCCGATTCAGCCCAAGCAGCTTCATCTCGTGGTCTACGTCGACAATGAGAACTTGGCTCCGGCAAATCGCAACCGCGCCCTTCGTGCGCTGCGGGACTTCGTTGGCGAGCAGCTCAGGCCCAGCGATCGGATCATGTTGGTCTCTTCCGACGGCGGTCTCATGGTCCAGCAGGAGATGAGCGCCGACCCGGACGAGATCATCGCGGCGCTCGACGAGATGAGCGGGACCGCGGGCAAGGGCGCATTGCTGGATCTCGAGCGCCGGTCCATAGTGGCTGATATCCGCTCGGTGGACCTGCCCGGCGACGTCACGGGGGAGGCGGCGCTTGGCAGCGCGCCGATGCAGGCCGAAGACACGACCGGAGACGAGGCCCTGGTCGTTCTGGAGTCGATTCGGGCCTTCGCCCAGCGGGAGCACAATCTGGTGCGCTCGACTATCGCCGGACTCAGACAATTCATCGGCTCGCTCTCCGGCGTGCCGGGGCGCAAGGCGGTGCTCTACGTGAGTGATGGCCTTCCGATGCGGCCGGGCGAAGAGCTTTTCTACGCCTGGGAGAACAAGTTCAGTGAGTACGCCAGGGACGTCGGCATTGGCTCCGTGACCGTCGAGGCCACCGAGCTGCGCACGGATGAGTACCTCGAGGACCTCGCCGACGCCGCCAACGCCAGCGAAGTCACTTTCTATGCCTTGCGGCCCGGCGGTGGTGGCCCGAGCGCTTCGGTGACCGGCGAGACGCCGGCCTTCATCGGTTCGCAACGTGCGAGAGGCACCCAGGTCTGGACTCCCGCCGTGGAATCGGTTGCGAGCGCCAACACGGGAAGTCCGATGCGCTTTCTGTCCGAAGCCACCGGAGGTTTCGCCTTGGTCAATAGTCGAAACCTCGATGGCATGCTCGATCGCATGCGTGAAGACTTCGATAGCTACTATTCGCTGGGCTATTCGGTGGACCATACGGACGATCAGCAGACCCACCGCATCCACGTGGTTGTTCCGAACGAGGAATGGACCGTCCGGCACCGCGAGCGCTACCGGCACAAAACCCGTGAAGAGCAGACCGCGGATCTCACGCTGTCGGCACTGCTTCTCGACGTCCAGTCGAATCCGTTGCAGATCGCGGTCGAGTTCGGTGAGGCCGAGCCGGCCGAGAAGCGCGGGCAGATCGTGGTCCCGGTGATCGTCAAGGTCCCGATTGCGAAGCTCGTGCTACTGCCGCAGGGTGACTATCACGTTGGACAGATCAAGATCGCGGTAGCGGCAAAAGATCGGGGACGTTCTTCGCCGGTGCAGACGATTCAGGTTCCGGTTCGAATCCGTAACGAGCAGCTCCTGACCGCGCTCGGTCAGGTGGCCGGTTACCGAGTCAAGCTGGGCATGCGCAGAGTCAAGAGCGCCGTTGCTGTCGGCGTGCACGACTCACTGGCCAACGTGGACTCGGCGGTCAGCGTGACGTATGAACCCCCCGCTGCGTCATAGCCTTCGATTAACAGAGACGATGCAACGCCGAGGCGCACCCGGGCCACTGTTCGCTCTCGTGGCGGTGTTGTTGTTCGGCCGGCCGCTCGAATCGACGATCATCGTTCGCGATCCCGGCGGCCTGAACGCCGAGACCGCGGCCCTGATCTTGAGCGGTCAGCAGGGAGGCGGGCTGGCCATGGAGGCCATCGCGGCACCGTTGTCCTGGGCGAACGAAAGCGCCACCGTTGGGCTGTTCGTCGAGGTCGCGGGTCGCGATTTGATCTCCGGACAGGACCAAGAACAGCTCAGAGTCGATTTTCTCGTCTATGCGATTGCTGGTGAGGCTAGCGTCCGAGGCTACGTCATGCAGACTTTCGAGCTCGACCTGGGGCGGTATGGTGAGGCCTTGGCCGCCGGGGGGCTCAAATTCAACGGCCAGCTGGACCTGCCGCCGGGGGAGTACTCGCTTGCCGTAATGGCCCGGACCTGGAGGGCGGGCGGGCAGGTTCTGGGCTTGCGTCGAGTGGAGTTGTCGGTGCCGGCGCCCGACGCTCGCGATCTGATTCTTCAGCCGCGCCTTTCGGGCTCAGAGGACGCCTGGATCAACACCTTCCAGGTTCGCACCGCGCCAGAGGAAGGCGGCGTTTCGAGGGCTCGACTCAGGGAGGCGGCGCTCAAGGCCTCGGCAAAGCCGGTTTTGAGCTGAGGCAGCAGCGTCGAAGGCCTCGTCTCCGCCTTCGGAGTCTCTCCACCCT
>JAAENP010000015.1 GCA_024224155.1 bacterium | reverse complement strand
CGCTCGAGCTCGGGGTAGTAGCGCCGATCGGGGATGGCATAGCCGCCCGGGCCGTCCAGTGTTCCGAAGCCGATGCCGAAGTACATCAGGGTCTTGCGGCCGACGATGTGCCCGGTGGCCTCGGCCAGGAGGCGCATCGCCGAATAGATCCGTCGGGTTTGTCGGCCGAGCTCCTTGCCGGCCGGCAGGTGCCGCAGCAGTGAGGGGGCAGTAGCTGGAGGTGGCTCGCGTGTCCAGCGGGTCTTCTCGGGGTTGATGCCCCGAGAAGCATCGGTGAGCGCCTGGAGAAGAGCCTCCCGGTCCTGGGTGAAGTCCTGAAAGATCTTGAGCCGCATGCCGTAGCCGGCCACCGCCACCCAGTCGGACGGCATCAACTCGTTTTCGATCCATTTGCGACTCTCTTGGGCCGCGTCGATGTGCTGCCGGATCAACCGGTTGAAGCGATTCGAGATCGTTCGCGGGTCGTCGAAGAACAAGATGAAGTAGCGGCTCGCCGGGATCTGTTTGGAGGTGCCGTCGCGCGATCCGTTGAGGTCGTAGCGGGTGGCGTAGAAGTCCGCTCCGGTCAACTCGACTTCGCGCCCGTTCTCCTCGACGACGAAATCGCTCTTGTTCAGACCGGCCACCAGGTTTCCGTCGCGGTCGGTGACCACGACGTCGAGCAGCACTTCGGTGACCTCCATTTGCTCCTCGAATCGGGGAGTCTCTTGGGCCCAGGTCCGAACAAGGGTCGGCGAAATGAGCGCGAGGAGCGCCGCGGCGGTCGCGATCCGGCCGGCTCTCGCAGTCGATTCTCGGGTCGTCTGATTCATGGGTGACTCGAAGTCGGCAGCGGACATCCTGACATGGCGCACGACCGCGAAGGCCCTTTGGCTTTGATTGGCAGCCCGAAACCCGCTGGCGAGCCCGTTACATGTTACGTTACAAGAGGCGAGCACAGTGCGGTTCCGACGACCAAGCCTGGCTGAGGGGTTTGGACTGTAGCCCCGCACGCCGCGGCGTTTCTGTTGACGACTCTTTTCAGTGGGTCTGGACGAAAAGGAGAGCAGCCAATGAGAGAAACACGAATCCTCTACTTCGCGCTCGGCGTCGTACTGGTCGTGAGCGTCGGCGCAGTGAGCCTGCACGACAACGGGGTCGAGTTCCCGGACGGTTCGTTTCAGGAGACGGCGGCGGCTGGATTCACCGCGGCCAATGCCGTGCAGGGGCAGGTCAGCCTCGCGACAGAGGTAGGTGGGTCGGAGTGCAGCGCCTGGACGACACTGTTCCAAGTGCCTGCGAACAAGCGCCTGGTTATCGAGTGGCTGGCGGCCGAGAGCTCTATTCCCAGCGCTCTCGCAGCGCTTTCACACCCGGTCGATGTCGACATCGTCACTCACGATGGCATGGCCCAGGTCTTTTATAGGTTTATTCGGCTCGACGATCAGAAGGTCGTCGGGCCGAGCGTGTTCTCCGGCACGCGTTGGGCGGCGCCAGTGCGGCTCTACAGCGAAGCGAGCCAGCCGGTGCAAGTGCGTATGTTCCTCAACAAATCGCTCAATGGTGAAGGTGTGGGACCTGTCGGATTCTCCGGCTATCTGATTGACGTTTGAGCAGGAGGCTGAGGGCGAGAGCCCGGACAGCGGATCGAGCGGTTACGCGACGGGAACCGCAGCTACAACCTGTCCGCTAGTGTTTCGAAGTAGTGATCGCGCTAAGGAGGAGCGACTCGGCTTCTTCGAGCCCGTTTAGCGAGCCGGCCTTGCCTTGAAAGATCGCCCCCGAGCCGCCGCCCCGGCCGTCGAGGATCTCGGCAATCCTCGGTCCGAGCTCCCCGGCATCGAGCGAGCTCTCGCTACCCACGCCGACGAGGAAAAACGAGCCTTTCTCGCCGCTCGCGGTCAGCAGACAGGCCTTGGCCGGCGCCAGCGCGAGCAGCGCCCGGCCGGTCTGCTGAAGAAAGCCGCCGTCGGCATCGTCGAAGTGCATGGTGACCGCCGGCTCTGCGCTCGCGGCCGAGCTTTCGCTCTTGGCCTGCGCCAGCTCGGATTCGAGCTGGCGGATGCGGCGCCGGGCTCTGCCGAACTGGTCGAGCTTGAGATTCGCGATCTCGACCAGGCTAGCGTCGTCGCTATCGAAGAGGCCGCGCAACTCGGCGGTACGCGCTTCGTGCGCCGCCAATCGGCTCCGAACCCGACCTCCGGCCACCCAGCGAACGCGGTTGCCGCCCCGTAGCCGTTCGGTGCCGAGGATCTTCACCGCCTCGATCTCGCCGGTGGACTTCAGGTGAGTGCCACCACAGGTATTGAGATCGATGCCTTCGATCTCCACCAGCCGGATGTCGCCGCGGTGCCCGTCCGGTAGGCCCCGGCTGCGGACATCGAGCTCGGCATACGCCTCCGGGGAGACCCGGCGCGTGCTGATCGGCCGGCCGGTGACGATCTCCGCCATGGCCGCGTCTTCGAGCGCCGCGAGCTGGGTCGCGGAGAGGTCGGGCGCGTCGAGCTCGATGTCACTGGTCTCGGGACCGAGATGGAAGGATCGGGTCGCCCATCCGAACCGGGCCAGGGCGAGGGCCGAGAACAGGTGCTGAGCCGTGTGCTGCTGCATGTGGTCGTAGCGCCGCCGCCAGTCGAGCAGCAGGACCGCGGTCCCGGTCTCGCCGGGAGACGCGAGGTAGTGACGGATCTCGCCTTCGACCTTCTGCACGTCGACCACCGCGATGTCGCCGAGGCGACCGTGGTCGGCGGGCTGCCCGCCTCCCTCGGGGTAGAGCAGCGTGTCGTCGAGCACCGCATAGGGTCGGCCCTCCGCCTCGCCGACGCCGAGAACCTCGACATCCAGCCGCCTGAGGTAGGGGTCCCTCTCGAAGGAGGGGATCGAAGTCATTCGGAGCGCTGGTAGCGGATGCCCCCGCCGAGAATCGTCGTGTCGACTTGCGCCGCCGGAATCTCTTCCTCGGGAATGGTCATGATGTCCCGCGACAGGATCGTGATGTCGGCCAGCTTGCCCGGCTCGATCGAGCCCTTGAGGTCCTCCTCGAAGGCCGCGTAGGCATTGTTCAAGGTGTACGAGCGGAGGGCCTCGTCTCGGGTCATGCGCTGGTCGGGGTAGAAGAGCTCGCCGTTGTTCATCCGGCGGGACACGGTCGAGTGAAAGCTGGCAATGGGGTCAATGTCCTCGACCGGCACGTCGGTGCCGTTGTTGATCACGACGCCGTGGTCGATGAGTGTTCGCCAGACGTAGGCGCCCTCGGCGGCGCGCTGGTCACCGATTCGCTCCGGCACCCAGGGCCCGTCGGAGGTGCAGTGCACACCCTGCATCGAGGCGATCACCCCGAGCTCGGCAAACCGTGGCACGTCGTCGGGGTGGAGGTGCTGGGCGTGCTCGATGCGCCAGCGCAGATCCGCCGGGTTGTCGTTGGCGGCGAAGACCTCTTCGTAGATGTCGAGCACGGCGCGGTTGGCCCGGTCTCCGATGGCATGGGTGTTGACCTGGAAACCGTGCTTGACCGCCACCTCGGCGGTACCCCGAATGTCGTTCTCGGGCTCTAGCACCAGGCCGACGCTTTCGGGCATGTCGCTGTAGGGCTCGAGCAGCCAGGCGCCATGCGCGCCGAGCGCGCCGTCGATTTGACGCTTGATCGAACGGACGGTGAGGAAGTCGTCGCCGTCGACCACCATCCGATAGCCGGGCAGGAGCTCGTCCATCTTCTCGTTGCTCTCCCTTCGCACCATGACGTAGAGGCGTACGGGGAGCTCGTTCTCGGCCTCGAGCTGGTTGAAGAAGTCGATCTCCTCGAACGAGGCGCCGGCGTCGTGGAAGCTGGTGACGCCTTTGGAGAGGGCGTCTCTGCCTGCGAGCTCGACGAACCGGAGCAGCTCGGCCTCGACCTCCTCGTCGCTTCGACCCTCGCGCGAGCGCGAGCGGGCCTCGGCGACCACGCGCTGAGCGGTCTCGCGCAGCAGCCCGGTGAGGTTTCCCGAAGCGTCGCGGACCAGCTCTCCTCCCGGAGGCTTCTCGGAGTCGCGGGTCAGGCCTGCGAGCTTCATCGCTTTGGCGTTGGCGAAGGCGGCGTGACCGCTGGCGTGTCCGAGGAGCACCGGGTTCTGCGGACTCGCCGCGGACAGCGATTGATGGACGGGGGAGCCGTCTATGGCCGGTGAGGGCGGCCGATCCCATTTCTCCTGGTGCCAGCCGCGGCCCGAGATCCACTCGCCGGGCTGCGCTCGTTCGGCGGCTGCGGCTACCATCGCAACGATCTCGTCCCAGGTTCGCGCCCGGGTCAGATCGAGAATGGTCTTGGCGTTGCCCAGGCTCAGGAAATGACCGTGGCCTTCGATGAAGCCGGGTACGGCGCGGCGGCCGTCGAGGTCGATGACCTGCGTCTCGGGACCGATCCAGGGCTCGATGTCCGCGTTGCTTCCCACCGCGACGATCCACGGCCCCCGGGCCGCCACCGCTTGCGCTTCGGGCCGATCTGCGGCCAAGGTCGAGACCACGCCGTTGCGCAGGACCAGGTCGGCCATCTGCTCAGGTCGATCCGACGAAGTGCAGCTCACCGCGACCAGCAGCGGTACCAGGATCCAAGATCCGCCCAGGGCGGAGTTCCGTTTTCGTTCCAGCATGCGGTCTCCTTCGCCGTGAGTCTACTCCGGCTCGGGTGCGACTCGCAGGCTCAGGCTCGCGCCGGCCGAGGAGGCGTTTTAGCGTCTGCGGCTCATGGCGTTTCGGTCTCGTCCGCGTAGACGCGCCAGCCGAGGGCTTCGTTGTCGACGTCCGCAATACGATCGAGGCGCAGGCGTGCGTAGCGGCCTTCGGCGGTCACGGCGACACTGCCGTCCGGCAGGTAGATCTCGGCGCTGCCTTCGAACAGCCGGCGGCGGTCCCGGGTGATGCGTCCACGCGCCGTCAGCGCGACGTCGAGCGGCACCGGCTGGAGAAACCTGGTCGAGAGATCCACGGCGACGCCCCAGACGGTGGCGTCGCCTTCGGCGTTGCCGGCGTTGATCGCCCGGCAAATAGCCTCGTCCAGAATGCCGGCCGCGAGGCCACCGTGGACTCGGCCGGGATAACCCTGGTGATTCGAGCGCGCGGTGAAGCGCACCAGGACCTCGGCTTGGCCGCCCTCGGAAACCGTGTCGTAGAAAGCGGCCTTGATGCCGGCGTCATTGCGAACGCCGCAGACCACGCAGTCGTAGCTGTTGGGTTGCTTTCGCATGGCGTGAATTGTACGGCGCTGCCACGAAGCTGCGACGGATCAGGTCCCCCGGAATTCCGCTGGCTCTGAGAGCAGTGGCCTTCGGGCGATGAAGAGACCGTAGTCCATCGCCTTCACGCGGTAGGCGAGAATGATCCGCCAGAGCGTCACGAAGAAGATCCAGTTCGAGGTTGGCCGTTTGAAGAGGAACTGTCGGTAGGCGGGTTTGGTCAGGACACCGGCTACGACCCGGCGCGCACAGATGTTCCAGGTTCTGCGCACTTGCCGGCGCAGGGACTGGAACTCGACGAGCTCCAAACCGGCGGCCTCGATCATCTGGCGGTACTCGCGTTCGGTGCCCAGGCCCGCCAGCCGACCCTCTCGGCAAATCGGCTCCAGCAGATGACGAACGTGCCAGCCCCTGGGCTCGAGGGCCGACAACCAGGCGGCGACGGCCGCCTTCTTCCCGGGTCGAAGGACTCGGAATATCTCGGCGAAGAACTTACTCTTGTCGTCGACGTGAGCCAGGCATTCGATCGACACGACGGCTGAGAAAGACATCGAGTCGAGGCCGTTGACCTCCCAGTCGCGGAGGAGGAATCGCAGCTTCGAGCCGGCTCGGGCTTGGCTGGTCGCAAAATCGAGCTGGGCCGGTGAGACCGTCAGCCCGACAACGTCGGATCCGTACTCCGTGGCCAGCTGGAGAGCGGTCGCGCCGTAGCCACAGCCCACGTCGCAAACGGTGTCGCCCACGCCGATCTCCGCTTTTTCCGCGATCAGGCGCACCAGCTCCTGAACGGCCTCTTCGGGATGCTCTCGACCCGAGGCCCAGAGGCCATGATGGACATGTCGCCCCCACACGTCTCGGTAGAATCGATCCAGGTCGTCGTAGTGGCCGGCGACATCGGCTACCGAAATCGACCGCGAAGGCCTGATCACGACTCTAGCCGCCGCCTCTCATTCGGCTCGCAGGCGAGCGACCAGGTCGGTGTAGGCGGGGAGCTCGCGCAGGCTTTCGAGATCCGAGTCCTGTTCCATGTACTCGAGGTTCGAGTATCCGGCGGCGACCGCACGCGCCAATGCCGACACCGCCCGCTTCTTCTTTCCCAGCCGCGCCCAGGCCGAGGCCAGGTTGTAGAGCACGAACGACCGCGGGGGTCCGACGCGGGTGGCCAGTTCCAGAACGACCGCGGCGCGCGCGTAGTCTCGGGCTTTGAAGTAGTCCTGCGGCAGGTAGAAGCCCAACTGCGCGGACATGGAGTTCAAGACCCGCCGAGCGGCGAAGCTCTTGGCCGTGTCCGCCTTGGCGGTCTTGAGCAGGCTCGGGATTCGCAACTCCCGCTCGAGCTCGGTGACCTCCATGACCTCTGTTGGGTCCGCCGCAGCGCCAGGTAGGTTGAAAAGACCGAAGGCGCGAGCCATCTGGTAGAGCTGGGCTCGTTCGTACTTGCGCGCCGAGTCCTCGGCGGCCAGGGCTCGGCCCACTTCGGGACTCTCCGCCAGCTCGGCGGCCCGCTCGGCTGCTTCCTCGACGTCCCGCAGACCCTCGAAGGTTCGCGCGACGGCGTCGAAGCGCCGCTGCGCTTTCAAGAGATCGCCCGATCGCTCCAGTGCCCGCGCTTGGTCAAGGTCCTTCGCGTAGAGCTCGGCGACGAGATTGGAGTCCGCCTCGCGGGCTCCCGAGCGCATCGCCTGGATTTCCATCCACTCGACGGCCTCGAGCGCCAACTCGGCCGGCATCCAGGCATGGGGTCCGGGGAAGGACTCGAAGCGATGGGGCGCGCCCAGTCTCTCGGCTGTACGGTCCAGCTCGCGAGTGGGCTCGTAGTTGAACTCCTCGTCGCCAGCGGCGCCGAAGTGAGCGAACGGTACTTCTGTATCGGGCACCGAGGGATTGACAGGCCGCCCACCACTGCTGATGACGCCGGCCACGCCCCCGGTCTGCTGGCCCCAGATCCATGCCAGCATCGCGCCGCCCGAAAAGCCGGTCGCATAGATGCGATCGGTGTCGAAGGCATAGCGCTTGACGTCCGGGCCCATGGCTCTGACGGCTCTGAAGTTGGGGTCCCAGGGCCCATCGCTTCGGGTGTTGTCGGAGCTCATCAGAATCCAGCCGTAGCGC
The DNA here is from genome assembly GCA_024224155.1 of bacterium. NCBI lineage: Bacteria > bacterium. Next base: position 52,003 of record JAAENP010000015.1, on the reverse strand, counting down.
TCGGCCGCGGCGCGAAAGATCTCCGCTGCCATAACGCTCCGACCGCGCGGATCGAAGATGAAGAGAACCGGCCAGCGGCGCTCGGTGGTGTAGCCGCTCGGGAGGTAGAGAGTGTAGGTCTGGGTCGGATCGCTGACGCAGGCGACGTTCTCGGTCAACTTGCCGAGCGCGACCCGGAACGAGTGCTCGTCGCCCTCGGCCGAACGCGTGTCCGATTCCCCGGCGCTGGCGGCGAGCGGTGGCGCCGGCCACGGCAACGCCAGCCACAGAGCGGCGATGACGAGCGCGGCCTTCCTGTTGAACAGAGTGCTCACCGCCATTCTCCTGGTCGTTACGTTATCGTGGCCGGAGTGTTGCGGTTGCAGGACGGACTCGGAGCAAAACCGAGTCGGCGCGCCTCCTGACTACCATGACCGAGCCCCTGGAGAGCTAGCGATCCGCCGAGGCCGTTTCGTGGTCCAGCGAACGAGCGCAACCCGGGGAGAATCCTCGGGAGGGGGTGTCTCGGCCCACTCCAGTCGGACTTTGAGATTCGGCGCCGGTAGCGCGAACCGCCGGGTCGAGAAGCGTTCGCCGTCCTGATCCCAGCCGGTCCCGAGGAAAGCGAGCTCCATGTCGCCGACGTTGACGCTGGTCAAAGCCCGGGTGTTTCTGGGTATGCGGGCTTCGAGCGAGATGGGCTGGCCGGCGCGCAGCCCCCGCGGAAGCCTTCCGACGTAGCCGCCCTTCTTGGGGCGCTCTTTCTGCCAGACGATTGGCTCCGGCGGCGACAACCAGTACCAGGGGTGGAGCAGCAGAACCCGGCTCGGCCCGATGGCCTTGAACCACTCGGGGCGGTGGATCACGATCGCCTTCGCGTCGAGGCGTTGCATGCGCCGCCGATAGAAATCGGCACGCGGCCCTTGCAGACGATCTTCGGCGAAGATCTCGAAATCGACCAGATCGAGCCTCTCTTCCGTGACTTCCGTGAGCGCCGTGACCTCTTGTGCCACCAGGATCTCCTTGTGTCCGGGGCGCTTGGAGCGCAAGTCGAGCGTGCCCTCGCCTGTTTCGTACACTGCCGTTCGCCGGCTGAGAGACGGGCTGAGGCGTCGGACCGTTTCCACGGCTTGATCGAATGTCGTCGTCCCCACGGTCTCCGAATAGATGTAAGCGTTCGCCGGCCAGACCTCGAGCAGCAGCAGTCCTGCGAGCGCGACCCAGAGCGTCGGCCGCCGGGCGGAAGCCGGGATGCGCTCGGCTAGCCAACGCCAGACCTCGTGAAGCAGCCACGCGGCCGCCAGCGAAGTGAAGGGCACGATGACCAGGTAGTTGTTGCCCTTGGGCCAACTCGTCGCAAGGGCGTAGATGACCGAGAATCCGAGCGGGAAGCTCAGGAACAGCGCCAGTTGCGGCAGGCGAAGGTTCGAACTGTCCGCTTGCGAAACACGAATCAACTGAAGGCCCAGTGCCCCGACTCCAACCAGGGCGACGACTCCGAGCCAGGGGCCGTGGAACGACCAATGGAGCAGATTCGACACCTCGGAAACCAGCATCGAGCCGAAGGAATGACCGCCTTCGGCAGAATAGAAGCGATCCTGCATTCGGAGAAAATGGAGGTAGAAGCCGAGGTCTGGATGGAGAAGCAGAAAGACGGCGGTGGCAGCGGCGCCGGCGATCGTTAGCCTCTCGAGCGCCCGGCGCCAGCCATCCCATGCGGCGAGCGCCGCAGCAACGACCGGAATGGAGGCCAGAGCTCCGGTGTACTTGGTCGAGACCGCCAGCCCGACTCCCAGCCCAGCGATGAGGAAGCTCACGCGAGAAGGGCGCTCCAACGCGTCGAGAGCCCAGTAGCTGGTGGCCAGGACAAGCAGTAGCACCAGCGCGTCGGGCTTGAATGTCACGAAGTGACGCAACACCCAGGGGCTGGTTGCGAGCAGAGTGGTTCCCAAGAGAGCTACCCCCGAAGAGAAGACTCGCCGACCGATCAGGAAGGTGAGAATCAGGCTGCCCGTTCCGTAGAGAACCGTGACCCAGCGCGAGACGAGGTAGGCCGAAGCGCTGAAGCGGCCGTCGCTTCGAAAGACCTCCAGCCGCTCGAGCCCAGTCAGCCGATAGAGCGATTGAAGCCCCGCGAGGATCGCCGTCTGCGGCAGGTAGGAGAGGCGTCCATACCAGCCGGTCTCGGGACGGAGTGTCCCTTCCACGAGGACGTTCTTGACATTGCCGACGCTGAAGCGCTCGTCCCAGTAGCGCTTGCTGGTCAATTGGGAGCTGGCCAACCAGGAGCAAGCCACGAGGTTCCACACCACGAGGGCGGTCAAGGCCCACCTGATGCTCCGCCGGCTCATGGGGAAGTCGTCGGCGGCAACTTCACCGCCCCTGGACCGAAGGGGTGGCGTTCTAAGAAAACGGCGCGCATGGATCCATGTTCCCTCGGGAGGCTAGTCTACCGACGAGCCGGTGGCCGCTCCTGCGCTTCCCTCCGGCAGCGGTCTCTGGGCTATTCTCTCGGGCATGCCGGCAAAGAAGGTCTCGAGCAAGGCCGAAGCGACGCTCACTTGGCTTCTGCGCTGTCTGGGCGGGCTGACGCTGCTGGCTCTCGTGCCGATGGTCATGCCCACCGACTGGATGGCGGTAGTCAACGACCGGCTGGGACTCGAGCCGTTGCCCCGTTCGCCACTCACCGAGTACCTGACGCGCTCGCTCTGCGCGATCTATGCGCTGGTGGGTGCGCTGACGCTCTACGTTGCCCGCGATGTCCGGCGCTACGCCGGGTTTGTAGCTTTCGCGGGCCGGTTGACCGTACTGCTGGGAGTCTTCTTGTCGCTGCTCGGCCCCTGGGCCGGACTGCCTGCCGTCTGGGTGTGGTGGGAGGGGCCGCCCACGATAGCGGTCGGGGTGTGGATGTACTGGCTGGCTCGGCGGGTAGGGGATACCTGAGCGAAAAGGGCCTGGCACGACTTCGAGACGCTCGAATCGGCGCAGGCCTTCGTGGAGTCCGCGCGTCTGCGCGAGGTGATGGCCGCCGCCGGCGTCGCCGGTGAACCCGCGATCTGGTTCACGACATCAGCATAGGTGAGTTTCATGGGTCGCTAACGTCCAGGGCCAGGTCGAGCCAGACGAGCCGGTGATCGGACGCTTGCTCGGCCCATTGGGCGCCTTCGGGATCCTCGGCCGGCGTGGGCCAAAAGACGCCGCCTCCGAGAATCTCGAGCTCGACGCTGGGCAGGACGTAGTCGATCCGGGCTCCGTCGCCGAAGACGGAAGTGGAGCGCTCGGGATAGCCAGGTGGGCCAGGTTCTCTCGGTGTTTCGGCGTTGTGGGTCAGACCGCCGGCGCTGGTCACGAATGGGCCGCTGTCCTGGATGCGCGGGTGGCTCAGGAGCTGATCGATCGAAGCTCTACCGTCGTAGATCGAGGTGCGGAAGGGCCCCTCTCTTTCGGTGCCCGGTACCAGCGGTCTTGCGTTGAGGTCGCCGACCACAACGAAGGGCTCTCGCGAGCCGAAGCCGCCGGTCTCGCCGCGATCGTTGGTGAGGGAATCGCCGCCGTCCAGATACTCGGTCCAGAGCTTGATCTCGTCGAAGTTACGCCGGCCGTTCTTGTCTTCGGGCCCATCGAAGCCCTGGGGTGTTGGGTGACTCACGAACAGATGCAGAAGGCTGCCGTCGATCTCGATCGGGACGTCCCAGTGCGACTTACTTGACAGGCGCAAACGCTCGGCGACCTCTGCGGAGAAGTGCTCAGCCGGCATGTGGTGTCCGGGCAGGTCCCTCCAAAGAAACCGTTGAAAGGTCCGAGCTTCCCGATGTCGAATTGGGAATCGGGAGAGCACAGCCATCGAGTACTCGCCGGGATAAGTGCCGTAACCCCAGGAGTCGTTGCCGTGAGTGCGGCCGCCGCGGTCAGCGTCCGTCGCCGCGTGTCCGTCACCGTCCAGGTCCAGCCCGGAAAGGAGTCCCGTGTTGTTGGGAGCCGCGTAGGAGTAGGTCAGTTCGAGAGGCTCCGAGCCACCGGCCAGATAGGCGTCGCGGAACCGTCGAGCGCTCCAATCCAGGCCTTCTGCCGAAGCTCGGTAGTCATGGTCGATCTCGTTCAGAACCAGGATGTCCGGTCGAATCCTCTGAATGATCTCCGCGGCCGCCAGGGCCTGCGGGTCGCGTCCGCGGCCGTCGGCGTCGACGTCGTAGATCTTGTCGGTCTTGAGCTCGCGTATGTTGAAGAGCGCGACCCTGACCCTGGTTGGCTCTCCCGATCGGCGATCGGGCGTCGGGCCGCCCGGAGGCGGTGCGTTGGTGCAGGCCGCGGACAGCACCAACAACACCAGGGCCGTAGAAAGATGCGAGCTCATGATCGGTCTTCGTCGGCGGGCACCGTGCGCTTCCAAAGCTCGGCGAAGAACGTGATCAAAGCGTTGTTGACGGCGTCCGGCGCGTCGATGGTGGACAGGTGCCCGGCGTTGGGAATGACCATGAGCTCGGCTCCGGGGATGCCATCGGCGATGCGACGCGCCCGTTCTGAAGGTTGGGGCCGATCGTCGGCGCCGACGATGACCAGCGTCGGAGTCTCGATGGCGCCGAGGTCCGGCAAGACGTCATCGCGCTTGAAGATGGCCCGTCCGAAGCGAACGATGGCGCGCCGGTCGTTCGCTCGCATTCGCTTCCGCCACAAGTCGACCTCGTCTTGTCGTTTGGGGTCGTTCAGGAACGCGGGGCTGAACATGAGTCCCATGACGCTCCCCATGAGCGGGCCGAAGCCGAACACGCGCAGAATCTGGAACATGGTCTCGTACTTGAGGCGTTTGAGGGCCGGCTCGAGCTCGGCGGAGGTGTCCATGAGCACCAGGCTCCGGAGCAGATGTGGCGAGCGAAGCGCCAGACGCAGACCGACGAACCCACCGGTCGAAAGACCCACGAAGTGACACGGGCCGGCTCCGGTGCGCTCGATGAGCGCCGTCGCGTCGTCGACGAGATCGTCCAGCGAGTAGTCGGTTTCGACGAGCGCGCTCTGGCCGTGCTCGCGATGGTCGAAGGCGATGACTCGATACCGGTCCTCGAGGGCCTCGATCTGGGCGCTGAATTGCCGGTGATCCACCAGATAGCTGTGGGAGAAGACCACGGTTTCGGGGCCTTCGCCGCACTCGTGGTAGGCGAGCTCGGTGCCGTTGACACGGATCTTGTGCATGAAGCGCGCGCAGTCTACCAGCGGCCGCCCGCTGGGCCCGTGGGTCGAGAGAGCATTTAGGGCGCCCAGGCCATGCCGTCGGGCTCACGGCCGGCGCTGAGCAGGCCCCGGACGATCAGGTCCTCGGTGCCGAGCACGACCACGGTGTCGGCCTGGGTCGCCGCGACCCAGGCGGTGTCGCCGTTGGGCGAAACGACCAGGCCGACCGGCACGGGGCTGGCGCCGAAGCGGTCGCCAAACAGCCGCTCTTCGTAACCGTCCACGGTACTCAGGTCGATCGCCTTACGAACCAGCTCCCGGCGCTCGGTCCGGTCGAAGACCACGACCTCTCCGGATCTGGCTGCCGAGACCAGTACCCGCGATCCGTCCGGAGTCACCCGGACTCGGATCGGAAAGCCCGGGCATGGCACGGTGGCGAGAATCTCGAGGCTCTCGGGGTCGATCACCGAGAGAGTGTCCGCGCCGCGGTTGCCGACCCAGACTTCTCGGCCATCGGGAGTTACGTCGATACCCTCGGCGCCCTCGCCGGTGGCGATGTCGGAGAGCTTTGTGCCGGTCTCGAGGTCGATGACGGTCACGGTACCGGAGCCGATGTTGGCGACGAACGCGCGGCTACCGGCAACGGCCACCATGTGAGAGATGTTTTGGCCGGTTTCCACCGCCTGGCGGATGGCTCCGCTCGACGGCTCGACGATGAGCAGATGCCGGCTGCCCTCGGTGGTGACCGCCACGGTTTCGTCCGACAGCCAGACGACTCCATGCGGCCGGGTGTGCTCGCCGAGGCCGATCGTGCGCAGGACTTCCGCGCGCCGGATATCGACCACGGTCAGGCTCGAGCCGGGCTTCTGTCGATCGCCGTAATTGGTGATCACGGCGGTTGTTCCGTCCGGCGAGACCGCGATCTCGTGGGGGGCGTTGCCGGTCGGCAGGGTGGCGCGCTTGGTGCCGCTGACAGGGTCGAGGAGATCGACCGTGGCGTCGGATTTGTTGGCGACCAACAGGGTCTCCGCCGGCAGGCTTCCGGAGGATGCGGTGGCTGTCAGAGCCGCCGCCAGCAAGATTGGCCCGATTCTGTTCTTCATGAAGCCAGTATAGTCACCGGTGAGAACGATGGCAGAGATCAGCCCTGACGATCCAATTCTCGCGAATCTGCTCTCGAGCGAATACGGGATCTCCGGCTCGATCACCGCGCTGGCGGGAGAAAACGACAACTTCCTGGTGGTCGACCCGAGCGGTGAGCGCTTCGTGCTCAAGCTCAATGGCGACCAGCAGTCCACCGCCACCCTGGAGCTCGAGCATCTGGCCGTGGAGACCCTGGCGGCGTCCGATCTGGATCTCGAGCTGCCGCGGATCGTCCCCACGCGCCGGGGCACGATCGAGTCGGCTCACGAGGCCGGCGAGCATGAGATCCGTGGCCGGCTGCTGCGTTTCGTCGCGGGCACGGCGTGGGGCGACGCGGGCCCGGCGTCGAGCGCGCTGCGCCGGGACCTCGGACGCTGCCTGGCCCGGGTCACCTCAGCGCTGGAGCAGGCTCACCCGAGCGGCCCGCGGCGCACGCATCGCTGGGACCTGACCGCGGCCGCCGGGCACCGCCGGGCGGTCGCTCGAGTCGACGACGCGGCCCGCCGCGCCCTGTTGGATCGCGCGTTCGTCCTCTTCAGTGCTTCGGCCAAGCCCTTTCTGGACGAGATGCGACATTCGCTGATTCACGGTGACCTCAACGACGAGAATCTCCTGGTCGCCGCGGGCCGGGTGGTGGGTCTACTCGATTTCGGGGATTGCCTGGTGAACCCGGCGGTCTGCGAGCTCGCGATCGCCCTGGCCTACGCACTGCTCGATGAGCCGCATCCGCTCGAGGCCGGAGCCGAGATCGTGGCGAGCTATCACCGAGAGCGTCCCTTGACGTCCCGTGAGCTCGAGGTTCTGTTTCCCTTGATCTGCGGCCGGCTGGCGGCGTCCCTGTCGATCGCCGCCGAGCGACGGCGAATCGACCCGGAGCGCGCTAGCTGGTTCGCGACCGAGGAAAGAGCATGGCGCGCGCTCGAGCGCTATGCCGAGATCGACCCACTAACGGCCGCCGACGCGCTCTCCGCCGGCACCGGCGTCGAGGTCTTCGCCGATCGGTCTCTGCCGCGAGACGAGATCCTCCGGGGCCGTCGCCGCCGCTTTTCCACTGCCCTTTCGCTTACCTATGCCGAGCCGATCGCCTTCTCGCGCGGTCGCCGACAGTTTCTCTTTGACGAACGCGAGCGACCCTACCTCGATATGTACAACAACGTCTGCCATGTCGGGCACTGCGACCCGCGGGTGGTCGAGGCCGGTTACCGGCAGATGCGGAAGCTCAACACGAATTCCCGCTACTTGTACGACCAGATGGTCGAGTACGCGGATCGTCTGTGCTCGCTGCTGCCGGCGCCGCTCGAGCGCTGCTTCTTCGTCAACTCGGGCTCCGAGGCCAACGAGCTCGCGCTGCGTCTCGCCCGAACCCATACCGGCAGGCGAGACATGCTGGTGGTGGACGGCGCTTATCACGGCCATACCAACACGATGGTCGAGATCAGCCCGTACAAGTTTCTGGGAGACGGTGGCTGCGGGCGACCTGAAGAGTGGGTCCACGTGGTGCCGATCGCCGATGGCTATCGTGGCGAGTTCAAGGGACTCGGACGCGAAACCGGATTGGCCTACGCCCGCCAGATCGAAGAGACGATTCTCTCTCTCGAACGACTCCTTGCCGGCTTCATCACCGAGTCGTTGCTGTCCTGCGGCGGTCAAGTCGTTCCCCCGGAAGGTTACCTGGAGGCCGCGTTCGCTCATGTACGCAACGCCGGAGGCGTTTGTATCGCCGACGAGGTGCAGGTCGGCTTCGGGCGCGTCGGTGCTCACTTCTGGGGCTTCGAGCTGTCGAACGTCGTTCCGGACGTCGTCGTCATGGGGAAGCCGATAGGTAACGGTCACCCTATGGCGGCGGTGATCACCACCCGGGAGATCGCCGATTCGTTTGCCGCGGCCGGCATGGAGTTCTTCACCACCTGCGGTGGCAATCCGGTCTCCTGTGCCATCGGAACCGCGGTCTTGGACGTTATCGAGGACGAAAGGCTCCAGCAGAACGCGCTCGAGGTCGGGACGCATCTCCGAGATTCCCTGCGCGAGCTGCTGGGTCGTCACCGCCTTGTCGGAGACGTTCGAGGAGTCGGTCTCTTCATAGGGATTGAGCTGGTTCTAGACCACGAGACTCTCGAGCCGGCTCCTGAGGAAACCTCCGTTCTGGTCAACCAATTGCGGCAGCGGGGCATCCTGACCGGCGTCGACGGCCCGTTTCACAACGTCGTCAAGATCAAGGGGCCGATGGTGATCGACCACGACGACGCCGACCTGTTCGTCCGGGCGGTCGACGACGTGCTCACGACCATGAGCTTCGCCTAGCTGGAGCCGAAGCTAGAGCGCACGCTGGGAGTAGACCGCGGGTTCTTCGAGACGGACCGCGGTCAGCGCCCCTCCCCACACGCAGCCGGTGTCGAGGGCGAAGAGCCCCGGCTGCACCCGAAGACCGAGAGCGGCCCAGTGGCCACAGACGACGGTGACATCGGCGCTTCGCCGGCCGGGGACCTCGAACCAGGGCATACACCCCTTGGGTGTCGCAATGGCCGGTCCGTCGTGGCTGCAGGATTTCCCCTTGTGGGTGCAAGAGCGCAGCCGGGTGAAGGCCTCCAGTGAGCGGTAGAGCTCGGCGGTCGCTTCGCTCATCTCGCTGGGGTGCACGGTTGGATCGAGTAGTTGGCGCGCCTTGCGCTTGCCCTGGCGGAGGGCAACTTCGACCTGGCGTGCCTGTTTTTCGGCCGCGCGTGCCGTCCAGTGGGGCCACAGACCGCCGTGCACGAGAAGGTAGTCGTTGCGGCGGTAGACCAGGGGCCTTTCGACCAGCCAGCTCAAGAGCTTGTCTCGATGTCGGGACTTCAGAACCTCATTCGAGGTATCCCAGGATCTCGGACGAACCAAGCCCTTTGCCATCGCCAACAGTCGCAGATCGTGATTGCCGAGAACGACTTGAAACCGCTTGCCCATTTCCTTGGATGTACGTCTCGCCCAACGCAGAACTCGAAGCGAGTCCGGTCCGCGATTGACGAGGTCGCCGACCATCCAGAGGCGATCGCGATCCCAATCGATCGGCATGACGGCGAGCAGCCGAGTCAGCTCCCGATAGCAGCCATGCACGTCCCCTATGGCGAAGGTAGCCATCGCGCGCACTATGCCCGATCGCGGGGCGCGTGCCAATCCCCCGAGTCATAAGGAGCGGACCGGCTTGGGTGATGAGCGCGCGGTAAGCTTCGACGGATGGACGGTTCGACAGTTGTCGAGAGTTTTGTTTCGGCCGGGCTCGTGCTCGGGTTGCCGATCGATTCGGACCGGCTTCTCGAGTTCGCGAGTCGGCCGTCAAAGTTCGACCGAAACGATTTCGAGCCGGGTCACTTTACGGTCAGTGCCGTGCTCGCCGACGCGGAGGCGCGGCAGGTCTACCTGATCTATCACGCCAAGCTCGAGCGATGGCTCCAGCCCGGCGGTCACATCGAGGCCACGGACACTTCAATAGCGGCGGCGGCGGTTCGAGAGGCCGAAGAAGAGACCGGTTTCCGCCTAGAGGAGGTGAGCGCGATTCCGGTGGCTCTCAGCATTCATCGCATCCCCGCATGGGGCGACGAGCCGTCGCATTTGCACCTCGATCTTCAGTACCTTTTCCGAACCGACGGCCGTGGAGCTGCCTCGCCGGCTCAGCTGGCCGGACGTTGGTTCGCTCTTGACTCTTCTGAAGCGGCTGGCGCGCTCGAGCACACGCGCCCGCGCGTGCTCGAGCTTCTTCACGGCTGAAGAGCCCGGGCTTCGGATCTCATGGCTCGAGCGGCGAGGATCAACTCGATCGCCGCCTGCGGTTCCCAGCGGTCCAGGTTGACGGTCAAGTCCGCCCGCGTCGGGTCTTCGGCCTGGGCGCGAAAATGATGATTCAGGAACTCGGCGCGGTCGCTCTCGATACGGTTCAACTCTCGTCTAGCCGCAGCGGCGCCCAGGCCGAGGTTCTCGGCCAGGGACTCGATCCGCTGCTGGAGTGGGGCCACCAAGCGAACTCTCAGGCCGAGAGTGCGTGGCAGCATGAGGTCGCAGCCCCGGCCCACGAAGATGCACGAGCTCTGGCGGGCGAGGGAAAGCACCGTGTGGCTGAGCCGGTGAAAGTAGTCGTTGACGTCGAAATCGCGTTCGACGAGCGATCTCAGCGCCTCTTCCCACCAGCGTAGGTCGCGCTCGTCCATCGAGTGATAGATGCGTCGTCGGACGTCGTCGTCTCCGGCCATCGCCTCGAGCAGGCCGCGCCCGAAAACCGGCCAGCCGAGTTGGCTTCCGAGGGACTGAGCGAGATCCTCGGAAGCGATTCCGACCTGCCTGGAAATGGTAATGAAGTCCTCGACTTCCTGCTGAACGGTCGCCGCGTTCCCGAGCCGCTGGAGTCTCGAGAGCTCCCAGTTCTTCATCTGACGCTCGAGAGCTTGCGCCGAGATTCGGCTATCGCTGCTGAGCTTCCAAGGCATGCTCTGCGCTCGTGGAGTTCCTCCTCGACCCTCGGTCAGTCTAGCGGCAACTCTTGGCCACAGCACCGCCCAAAGAGGCGGGTCGTCAAGGCGCACAAGAAGCTAGACTTCGTTGCAAGGAGGTCGTCATGTGTCGCTACGCCGCCTACCTGGGGCCACCGCTTCCGCTGAGCGAGCTGATCTACAAGCCGGCCAACAGCTTGGTGCATCAGGCGACCGACGCGTCGCTGAGCCGGACACGAATCAACGCCGACGGGTTCGGTGTCGGCTGGTACTCGCCGGAGATCAGCTCCGAGCCCGCGGTGTTCAAGGACACGAGCCCGGTGTGGAACAACTACAATCTTGGAGAGATCGCCGGCAAGGTCCGTTCGCCTTGTATTGTGGCTCACGTCCGATCGGCCAAGTCCTACGATCCGGTCAATCGGGAGAATTGTCATCCGTTCCGGCGCGGGCGGCTGCTGTGGATGCACAACGGCGACATTCCGGGCCGAGCCCGGCTCACGCGCCAGGTCAGCCTTCTCGCCGATGACGCCCTCCTGGCGCAAGTGCGTGGCAACACCGACACCGAGCAGGCTTTTACCTTGTTCCTGACCCATCTCGAGTGGGCGCAGGATTGCGATCCGACGACGGATCAACTCGCCCGGGCCCTGGAGGAAACCTTGAGCCAGATCGTCGCCTGGCATCTCGAGGCGAAGGACTCTCGTCCACTGGAGCTCAATTTCTGCGTCACGACGGGTAAGGCACTGGTGGCCAGTCGCTTTGCTCTCGCCGCAGACTCCTGTCCGACCCTGTACTGGAGATCGCTAACCGAGGAGTCGGCTGGAGATTCGGTCGTGGTCGCCTCGGAGCCGCTGTCCGACCTGGACGGTTGGAGCGCGGTCGAAAATGGCCAGATCCTCTTGGTGCACCCCGGTCTCTTGGTCGAAACGCGCCCTCTGAGTTTCTCGACTGAGGCCCGCCAGGAATCCGCTTTGGCCTGACTCCGGATCTCGAATCGAATAGCGAGGCTGCCCGGCGCGTAGTTAGGTAGGGCGCGCGGACTGGAAGCTCGGCCGGGGGGCTTGGCGGTTGACAGGGCGGGTGAAACTCCGTATCATGTAATACGTAATGTAGACGGAGGTAATTGTGATGCCCTCGAAGAAGCAAAAGAAGGAAAAATCCGGATTCGACTTCGGCGGCATTCTCGGAATGGTCGAAGACGAGCTCGAGAAAGTCGGTATCGAGGTCGATCTCGGGAGCGACGCCTCAGTGCAAAGCTGGCCCAAAGGGGACAGCAAGTTCAAGGTCGTTTGCGTAACGCCGGGTCTCCGGGACTCGGTGGAGGAAATGGGCAAAGCGCCCCGGGACCAGGTCGTGATGGTGCGGGTGGACTCGGAGACTTCCGCAGCTCTCGATGCCTGGGTCCAGACCGGCGCCGTAAAGAGCCGATCCGAGGCGGCGGCGCTGTTCATCCGAGAGGGTCTGAACCTGCGCGCCGACGAGCTCGGTAGATTAAAGGACGCACTGACCGAAGTGGAGGCGGCCCGCGAGCGCTTGCGCCAGCAGGCTCGTGAGGTGTTCGGGGAAGATGGCGGAGAAGAAGCGAAGAGCTGAGCGGAGCGACCCGCGCCGGCCTCGTTACCCCGGCGTGCGGATCTCTCTTCACAGCGACAATCCGTGGGTCATGGTGGCCGCCGTGCGCCATGAGCTGCGGCTGGCGGGAGCCCAGCCGGACGAGATTAGTGATTTCTCGGACCAAGCGCTTTCAACAGGGGTGGATCGCGAATTGGTCAGGCAGGTCGTCGATGAGTGGGTGGGAGCGGTGGGAGTGGATGCGGGTCAGGCCGAGCGGGCACCAGGCCCCGGTTGAGCTGCGCTCGTGCTGGCTTGGCTGGCCGGAGTGGGGTAGCCTTGGCCTTGATCTGAATGATAGTGGGCACTATTATTCATGAATGACCGTTGCGGACCCGACCTCGTTGAAGCCCCGCCAGTTGAGAAGCCGCAGGTCGCTCGATCGTCTTCTGGCAGCCTCTGAAGAGGTGATCTCGGAGGTGGGATTCGAGAAGGCGTCCGTTGCCTCGATCTGCCGGAGAGCCGGGCTTACGAGCGGGGCGTTCTACAGCCGGTTTGCGGGCAAGAAGGAGCTGGTGGGAGCGCTGGTCGAGAGGTTCGCCGCGGAGGCACGGGTGGTGATCGATGAGCTGGACGTCCCCCCGGCGTCTCTGCAGATGACCATCCGGCAATTCGTGGCCGGGCTCGTCTCTTTTTACCGCCGCCGCCGGCCTCTGGTTCGCGCACTGGCGGCGTGTGCTCATGTGGATGAGGTCGGCCGGGCTTCGATGCGCGAGCTTCATGGCGCCACGGTCGATTATCTTTGCGAGCTGCTGCTTATTCGAGAAAGGGACTTTTCCACTCCGCAGCCCCACGCCACGGCGCGCTTGGGAGTTCTTACCGCCCTGGCTACCGTCATGGAGATGGTGGTCGAGCAGAGAATGCTGCCCGCCGAGGCGTATCCGCTCACCGATGAGCAACTGACTGAGGAGCTGGCGCAGCTGCTGGATGCTTACTTCACCAAGACCTGAAGGACCGCGTCCCCGGCCAGAGTTGGCGACAGACCATGGCCCCTGCGCCTAGAATGACGGTTTGCCTGGAGGTCGATATGTATAAACGGCATGGATGGGTTCTACTGTGCGCAAGTTTGACGGCCGGGTGCGCATCGACGGCTCGTGTCCCTAGCCCGGCACCCGAAGCGCCGAAGCTGCCGCTCGAGATTCACTGGGTGCGAAATTCGGCGGAGTACCGAGCGGTCTATGAGCAGACGTTTCGGTTGGCCGGTGAGGTCATCGAAGCCCGAGCCACGGGCAGGGAGCGAGGAACCTGGGCGGTGGCCGTGGATGCCGACGAGACGCTGATCAGCAATTCACTGCAGAGCAAGGAGCGGGCTCTTGGCTCGCAAGAGTCCTTCGAGGAGGTGTGGGACGAGTGGGTCAAGCGCCGGGAAGCGCCAGCGCTTCCCGGCGCGAAGCGTTTCCTGGAGCGTGTCCACAGTCTTGGCGGCCGGGTAGCAGTCGTGACCAATCGGAGACAGCATCACTGCGAAGCAACGGCTGACAATTTGCGAGACCTCGAAATGGCCTACGACGTGATCCTCTGTCGGGCCGATGTCGGCGACAAACGGCCCCGCTGGCGCAGCGTGCAGCAGGGAACCACCGACGCGGATCTGCCGCCGTTGGAGATTCTGATGTGGGTGGGCGACAACATCCACGATTTCCCGGGTCTCGATCAGGAGCTTCGATTCGCCTCGCCCGAGGATTTCTCGGGTTTCGGCGATGTCTATTTCGTTCTTCCCAATCCGCTCTATGGATCCTGGGAGGAGAACCCGCCGGACTAGTACTCCGTGCGGAACACTAGCCGGTTGCCGCCTCGATCTCGACGGCCTCCGCGAGGCGCTCGAAGTCTTCGAGCTCGTTATAGACCTGAGCGCTGAGTCGCGCCCAGAGCCGGTCGTGCCAGGTGAAGATCGGGACTTCGATCCGGTAGTCGAACAAGAGCGTGTCGCGGAGCCGGTCTGCGGCGCCCTCGCTGGCCTCGAGGGAGGCCGGAAGCTGAACCGAGGTCATGAAAGCGGTCATCTCCTCACCGGCTGCGGTGGCCCCGCCCCAGCGCTCCATCAGGAGCTCGGCCGCCGACCAGACCAGCTCGTGGTTGTGGGCCCGCATGGCGTCGGCGCCGAGCCGCTCGAGAAAGTCGATCCCGGCGGGTGCGGCCAGCCAGGGAGAAGGATCGCGGGTGCCTGTCCAATCGAACTCGGCGGCAAGCCCTGGTCGAGATTCCAGGAGATGACAGGTGGGTGCAGGCTGGGCCGAGTCGTTTCAGAGGCCCAGAGAATTCCGCAGCTCCGTGGAGCGAAAGCCCACTTGTGGAGGTTGGCGGCGTAGTAGTCCGCTCCTAGCAAAGGGATATTCAGCGGCACCTGTGCCGGCGCGTGTGCGCCGTCGACGAGAACCAGGACGCCACGAGCATGGCAGAGCTCGATGAGCTCGGCGATCGGGAGCAGAGCTCCGGTTTCGGAGATGATGTGATCGAGAACGGCCAGCCGTGTGGTCTCGGTGATGGCTTCGTCGATCGCGCGCACGGCGGACTCGCGGCTCAGCGGGCAGGGAAGGCTAGCCGCAACCATGTCGGCGCCGGTCTGCCGGCAGGCGTAGCGGACCGCCTGGCGCACACCGCCATAGGTCTTTTCGGTGGTCAGGATCGCGTCGCCCGGTCCCAGATCGAGAGACCAAAGGACCGCATTGACTCCCTCGGTCGCGTTGCCGACGAAGGCCAGAGCGTCGTCCCGGGCGCCGACGAATCTGGCGACGCGATCCGCGGCCCGGCGCAATCTGCCGCCACCGCCGCCACTACCGCCACCACCGATCATGCCCGAGATCTCGCGGAGCAGCTGCGCCGAAGGGTTGGCCTCGATCTCGCGCCGAATAGCATCCTGGGTGTCGAGGACGACCGTCGGGGTCACGCCGACTGTGCCGTGGTTCAGGTAGACGATCTCGGGATCCAGCGGCCACTGGTGTCGGATCGCCTTGCCGAAAGTCACCTCGGGCGATGATTTCACGCCCGGAGCGTAACGCTTTCGCGCCTGCCCCGCTTGCGGCCGCGAAGCCTCGGTCGCGGTGTATTCTGGCTGGTGCTTGCCATGATCAACGACAAAACGCTTCCCATGGTTCTCGGATCGCGAGTGGTGCTGCGCCCATTGACCGAGCGGGACGTGCCGCTCTTGTTCCGGATCTTCTCGGATCCCGAGGTCATGAGGTACTGGAGCCATCCGCCCTTCACCAGCGAGTCAGAAGCGTTGGCGTATCTCGGGGACGTGCGGCAGGGATTCGAGAGCAAGACCCTGTTTCAGTGGGGCCTGTGCCGGCGCGGCGACCGCTCGGTCATCGGTACTTGTACCCTGTGGCAGCTGGATGCGTCGAACCGCCGCGCCGAAGTCGGCTTTGTGCTCGCTCGCGAGCACTGGGGACAGGGATTCATGACCGAGGGGCTGGCCGCGCTCATCGACTTCTCCTTCGGGGATCTGCGGCTCCGGCGCCTGGAAGCCGACGTCGATCCGGCCAACGAGGCGTCGATTGCACTCCTCGAGCGTCTCGGCTTCGTGCGCGAAGGCTACTTGCGGGAACGCTGGCTGGTCGGCTCCGAGGTCGCGGATTCGCTGTTCTATGGTCTCCTCGAGCGGGAGTGGAGCAAGAGGCGGAACGCTTGAAGTACAATGCGCGCCGTAAGGCAAATTGAAAGGAGGCCAACATGACACTCAGGATCAACGACATCGCACCGGATTTCACGGCGGAGACCACGGAAGGGACGATCGAGTTCCACTCCTGGATCGGAGATGGCTGGGCGATTCTGTTTTCACACCCGAAGGACTTCACGCCGGTGTGTACTACCGAGCTGGGTTCTGTGGCCAGCCTGAAGCCCGAGTTTGAAAGACGCAACTGCAAGGTCCTGGGCATCAGCGTCGACGGCGTCAGCGATCATATGGAGTGGTCCAAGGACATCGAAACGTCGCAGGGCCATGCCCTCAACTACCCCTTGATCGGCGATCCCGAGCTCAAGGTGGTCAGGCTCTACGACATGTTGCCCGCCGATGCCGGTGAGACCTGCGAAGGCCGAACGCCGATGGACAACGCCACCGCCCGATCGGTCTTCGTCATCGGACCCGACAAGAAGATCAAGGCCACACTCACCTATCCGATGAGTACGGGCCGCAATTTCTCCGAGATTCTGCGCCTGCTCGATTCCTGTCAGCTGACGGCGACCGAGCAGGTGGCCACTCCCGCGAACTGGGAGCAGGGCGATGACGTCATCATTCTCCCCGCGGTCTCAGACGAAGAGGCCAGGGCGAAGTACCCCGACGGTTGGCAGCAGCCACTCCCCTATATCCGGGTCGTGCCCCAGCCCGACTAGCAGGATAGACTCGCGTCGAATGTCGACCCTCGAGATCGAGTTTGATCCGGACGCCAGGGAGGCGACGGCGACGCTCAAGTTGGGTGGTCGGGCCGGCTACCGGGAGGCCCCGCAGCTTCGCAGGGCCCTGTTCGACGCGATCGCCGCCAGCGCCGGCAGGAACCTCGTGGTCGAGCTGGCCTTGGTCGAGAAGATGGACACCGCGGCCATGGCGGTGCTGGTGGAAGGCTGTATCGCGACCCGGGGCGGTGAGACGCCGATCTTTCTGATGTGTCCGAGCTCGTCGGTACGCAAGGTCTTCGAGCTGGCCGGGCTGGAGGAGGCGCTGACGCGCTGCTACACCTCCTGGGAGGACATCGCGACCGCGGCGGTGGCCTAGCCGAGAGCGACGCGAAATGCGAGTCGGCCTGCTGCGGCGCTCCGGTGCGGTTTTCCTGAACGAGCTGGTGAACGCGGGGCGGCTCTGGCGATTGGCCGCGGCCGCCACGATCGAGGCTTTCGTTGGACCGTTTCACGGCAAGCGATTCCGCTTCCGCGAATCCGTTCGTCAACTTCTCCGCGCCGGCAACGACACGTTACCGCTGGTGGCGTTGATCGCCGCTCTGATGGGTACGATTCTCGCGCTTCAAAGTGCCTATCAGCTCCGACAGCTCGGTGCCACGCATCTGGTGGCCGACCTGGTGGCGGTGTCCATCACTCGGGAGCTCGGTCCACTGATGACCGCCATTCTGGTGGCGGGGCGGGTCGGTTCGGCAGTCGCGGCCGAACTGGGGACGATGAAGGTGTCCGAGGAGATCGATGCGCTGACCGTGATAGGAGTCGACCCCTTGAGCTTTCTGGTCGTGCCGCGGCTCGCCGGATTGCTGATCGCGGTGCCATGCTTGACCCTCTTCGCAGACCTGGTAGGGATACTTGCCGGGTGCGGTGTCGGCGTTGTCGGACTCGGCTTCGGCGCGGCCGGTTTTCTCAACGACAGCATTCAGGCGCTAGTAGCCGAGGACCTCTGGGGTGGTGTGCTCAAGGCCTTCGCCTTCGGGGGCATCATCGGCCTCGTGGGTTGCGAGCAGGGGTTGGGCACCGTTGGAGGAGCCGACGAGGTGGGCCGTTCGACGACGACTGCTGTCGTCCGATCGATCGTGCTGATCATCGCGGCCGATCTCTTCGTAACCGCATTGCTCTATTTGAGGCACTGATCTTGGCAGCCGAATCAGCAATCGAAGTCCGTGGTCTCCGGCACTCGTACGGCGATCGCGTGATCCTGAACGGCGTCGACCTGACCGTCGAAGTGGGCAAGACCCTGGTGATTCTCGGCGGTAGCGGCAGCGGCAAGAGCACGCTGCTGCGCTGCATGGTGGGGCTGGAGCGCCCGGACGAGGGCTCGGTCTCGATTCTGGGTAGGGACCTTTGCTCGGCCGCGCCGGAGGAGGTGGCAGAGCTACGCCAGCGGATTGGGATGGCGTTTCAAAGCGGCGCTCTCTTCGGTTCGATGACCGTGGGTGAGAACGTCGATCTGCCGCTGGCGGAATTCACCGATCTGCCCGATTCGACGCGCGACATCATCATTCGGATCAAGCTCGCGCTGGTCGGGCTGGACGACGCCGTTGATCTCCATCCTTCGGAGCTGAGCGGCGGGATGAAGAAACGCGCGGCGTTCGCGCGGGCCATGGCGCTCGATCCGGAGGTGCTCTTCTGCGACGAGCCCTCCGCCGGGTTGGATCCGGTAACGGCCGCGGGGCTGGACCGACTGCTCAATCAGCTCAAGGAGGTCTTCGGGGTTACGATCGTTGTCGTCACTCACGAGCTCGACAGCGCCTTTGCCGTTGCCGACCGGCTGGCTTTGCTTCATCAAGGCCGTGTGCTGATCTCCGGTACACCGCAACAAGTGCGAGAATGTCCACACCCGATCGTGCAGGGATTCCTACGGCGCGAGCCCGAAGAGCAACCGGAACACGGCGAGCGATTCAGAGAATGGATGACAGAAGCGGAGGAGGCCGTTGACTAGAGAGTCCAGCGAGCGGAGCGAGGTCCGGGCGGGGGTGTTCGTGTTCGTTGCGCTCGTGATTCTCGGGGCCGGCATTCTCTGGATCGTCGGGTTCAAGCCGCTCGCGGGCCGGCAAGTGAGCTACGAGGTGTTGATGAAGGGGTCGAGCGGAGTCCGCCGGGGCGATCGAGTCAGGGTATCGGGCATCGAGGCTGGACGGGTCAAGAAGATCGAGCTTCGCCCCGGGCAGGAGTGGCCGGTGGTATTTCGAGTGGCACTGGACCGAGCATTGACGATCACCACCGGTAGTGCAGCCCGAATCACGACCGATGGTCTTTTGGGCGCGCCGTACCTGGAGATCGTGGCGGGGCCGGCGGACGCACCGCCGCTGCCGGAAGGCAGCCTGATCATGGGTGTCGAAGGTGGGACGCTTACCCACACCCTCGAGGGTTTGGGGCAGGCGACGGACCGGCTGCCCGAGCTGCTCGACCAGACGACCGTGCTCGTGGAGCGGCTCAACGGAACCATCGACCCGGTCATGGGCGGCCTGCAAGAGCTGCTCTCGGCGGAGAACCTGGAGGCCGTGGCCGAAACGCTGAAGGTGCTCCGCCCGACCCTCGAAGAGGTGGGGCCGGGTTTGGCGGAACTGGTCGCTCATCTCGACCTGCTGGCCGGGGAGATCGAGGAGGGCATCGGCGGAGTGCCGGAGGTGACCGCGGAGATCGGGTCCCTCGCGGGCGATCTGCGCCGCGCCGTCGGCACGGACGGAGAGCGGCTGTCGGGTTTGCTCGACTCGGTCAACCAGACGATGGGATCGGCGCGAGGTGCACTCTCCGCGGTGGAAGGGAACCGTGTCGAGATGGAGGCGATGGTGCGGGATCTGCGCGAAGCTGCGGCGAACTTGAAGTCGCTGTCTCAAACCCTCAAGGAACGGCCGAGCTTGCTGTTGCGGTATCCGCGCGCACCCGAGCGCATGCCGGAGGAGAAACCGGAATGATCCGTCGAAGGCGCCCTCGGAGCCCACGTTCCGGATTCCCGGCGAAGCTGTGGCCCAGGCTCCCGGCCTGGTTTCTCGCAGCGGCCGTATCGGGCTGTGCCGGCGGCTTGCCCGAGACCCACTACTACGTGCTTCTCGCTCCGCACGCGAGCGCCGCGGGTGTCGCGGGTGTCGCGGGTGTCGCGGCTTCCGACAGTGAGGGACTGGCGATCGGAGTCGAGTCCTTTGCGGTCGATCCGCCCTATGACCAGGACCGATTGGTATACCGGCCCGATCCAAGCTCCACCGAGGTGGGCTTCTACACCTACCATCGTTGGGCCTCGCCGTTGGGTCGCTTGGTTGCGGTGGCGCTCGGAGAAGGCCTGCGGCGAACGCCCGGTGTCGCGAGCATCGAGCCGACGAGCTCCATCGGCAGCTATACCGCGTGGCTCCGGGGGCGAGTGAAGCAATTCGAAGAAGTCGATTCGACTTCGACTCGCGAGGCCCGGATCGTGATCGAAGTCGAGCTGGTCGATACGGAAGGGGAGACCCTCTGGCAGGAGACCCTGACCGGCAGCGGCAACTCGGGCGGCGGCGAGGCGATCGGCCACTTCAACCGAGCCTTCGAGGGTCTGCTCGACCAGGCGCGGGCGAGCCTGGCGGCCGCCCTCGGGTGATTCCGAGACGTGTCGGTTCATGAACCAGGTTGGACCCGCCAACCCGGCCGCGAGGACTCCGAGCTGCCGAAGCAGGCGCTCGCGCTTCTGCTGCGGCTCCTGGGCACCTCGTCCTTGACGGCTCTGGTTTTCGTCGCGGCGCCGCACTCGTGGATGATCTCCATTCACTCGAGTCTGGGAATGGGGGCACTTCCCGAGGCGCCCGTTGTCTGGTATCTGGCGCGATCCACTTCGGCCTTCTATGCGCTCTTGGGAGGCCTGTTTTGGGTCGTCTCCTTCGACCTTCGCCGGTACCGCCCGATCGTGACCTACCTGGGAGGGAGCGTCATGCTGCTCGGCGTGGTGCTCCTGATCGTTGACTGGGCCGAGGGACTCCCCAGGCTATGGACCGCCTGGGAGGGACCATTCGTAGCCGCTTTCGGGCTTACGGTTCTAGTCCTGGCCAAGAAAATCCGAGAATAAGACCAGACCGTGGCCGCCGCGCTCGGCCTGAGCGCCTTAGAGCCACCGTCGGACCCTAGCCCTGTAGTCGCGGTAGGCATCGCCGAACTTGCGCTCCAAATAGACTTCTTCGGGCCGGATGGCGATCAGGTAGACGCCGAGCAGGGCGAGAGGCAACAGGCCGATGATCCAGCCATTCGATTTCCAGAGACCGGCGGCCCCTTGCAGGAGGGCCATGCCCAGATACATCGGATTGCGAGTCATACGATACGGGCCCTTGAAGATCATCTCGGGAGTGCTCTTCCAGGGTTCCGGATCTTGGCGGGTGCGGTGAAAGAGAGCCAGCGCAGTGACGATGAAACCGGTGCCGAAGAGCGCCGCTCCCCAGGCCGCAGAGACCCGGACGAGCTCCGGCAGCCCGAGCGGTAGGGGCAATAGCAGCCTGTCGAGAAGCACGCCGGCGCCTACGGCCAGTAGGAACACGAAGACCGGCGGGAACCGAACGGCGGCTCGATCTGGCTCGCGACGATTCACGGCGCCGAGTCTGTCAAGCGATTCGGGATCAATAGTCCTCGGGTGCCAGGCCCATGCCGGAGCGATCCGGGAAGGCCGGCGGCGTGGGCGGTTGATAGGCGTTGGTCTCGAGCTCTTCGAGCATGTGTGCGACGGCCGCTTCGAGCTGAGGATCCTTGCCGCCGACCATGTCGGCCGGGTCGTCGATGACCTCGATGTCGGGCTCGACGCCGTGCCCCTCGATACCCCAGGTTCCGTCCTTCTCGTAGAACCCGAAGTCGGGTGCGGTGATTCTGGTGCCGTCGATCAAAGGCGGTGTGCCGCTGTAGCCCACCAGACCGCCCCAGGTGCGGGTGCCGATGAGCTTGCCCAGTCCGGTTTCGCGAAACCAGAACGGAAAGTAGTCACCGCCCGAGCCCGCGAGGCTGTTGATCAGCATGCACTTGGGTCCGTGGTGGGCGTCCGGGGGCCAGACGATGTCTTCGCCCTCGCGCTGCGACCAGTAGTTCGCGACCGGCCGGTTCAGGAGCTCGATGAATCGCGTCGGCACCTGCCCGCCGCCGTTCCAGCGCTCGTCGATGATCAGGGCATCCTTGTGGAGCTGTCCGAAGAACTGGCGCACTAGCTCGTTTTGACCGTTGCGTCCGGTGTTGGGAACGTAGATGTAGCCGACCCGCCCCTCTGTGTGCTCTTCGACGTAGGCGCGGTTGGCTTCGACCCAGCTGCGATACCTCAAGTCGCTCTCGCTGCCGAGCAGCTCGACGACGACCTGCCTGGCCGAGTCGTCGACGGTCGGCTTGGCGCTCACGGTGAGGGTCACGGTGCGGTCACCCATTCCCTGAAAGGAAGCCCAGGGATCCTTGGTGGCGTCGAGGGGAGAGCCGTTGACCGCGAGAACGTAATCGCCGACAGCGACGTCCAAGCCCGGCTGGCTCAGCGGCCCGCGCGCGTCGACGTCCCAGGGTCCGCCTTCCACGATTCTTGCAATGCGGTAGGCGCCGTTCTCGAGCGCGAAGTCGGCGCCCAGAAGGCCCACCGACACATCGGGAGCTTCGTCGTCATGGCTCGGCCGGTAGTAGGCATGGCCGACGTTGAGCTCGGAGATCATCTCCCGGATGACGTAGGTGACGTCGTCCCGAGAAGCGCAATCTTCGAGCATCGGCTCGTACTGCCGACGCACGGCCTCCCAGTCGACACCGTGCATGTTGGGGTCGTAGAAGAAGTCGCGCTCATGGCGCCAGGCCTCGGTGAAAATCTGGCGCCACTCCTGGCGCGGGTCGATGGCCGTTCTCATCCCGGCGGTGGACAGGGGCTTCATCTTCTGGTCGACCTTGGCTTCCACGATCGCCATCTTCGAGTCCTCGAGCGCCAGGATCTTCTTGCCGTCGGCCGACATCGCGAATCTCTGCGGACCTTCGAGGACCGTCTTCTCGGGCTCGTCGTCGTCCTCGAGATCGAGGAGCTGGATCGCCGGTTTGCCGAGCAGATCGGCCGCCGGGAGCCGGGAGTACAGCAGTTGTCCCTCGTCGTTCACCGCCAGGAAGGCGAAGTTGCCCTGATCGACGGGAAGCTGCACTGCCCGACGCTCGAAGCCGTCGAGATCGACATTCACCGGCTCGGGTTCCTCGTCCTCCTCTTCGTTGGCCTCGCCGTCGTCCCTCTTTCTTTTCTTGCCTTTGTTCTTGTCGTCGTCCTTGTCCTCGTCTTCAGCCTCACCGTCGTCCCACTCTTCCCCGTCGCTCTCGGGTGCCAGCGGCGACTTCCCGTCGGCCTGGAGAGGCACGGCGTAGAGACGATCGAGATGGGAGTAGACCCAGGTGGTTCCCAGGTCTTCGTAGATCGGCTGGGAGAACTCTCTTTGAGAGGCGAGGTAGAGATACTTGCCCTCGCGGTCGAAGGTCGGCCAGCTGTCGTTGAACATGCCGCCGGTCACCGCGTGTAGCTCGCCTTTGCTCACGTTGTAGAGCCTCGTGCGGTTGGGTTGCCGCCGGGAATCGGGCGCCGAGAAGGCCAACCAGACGGAGTCGGACGACCAGCTCACGCTGGGTGTGTTCAAGCCGGGGTCCTCGAAGACCCGGGTCAGGGCGCCGTTCAGATCCGAGATCCAGAGGGTCGAAGACTGGTCCCAGAAGGCGATCTTCTTCGAGTCGGGGGACCAGACCAGACGGTAGAGATAGCGCAGCTTGTCGTCGGTCAGCTTGCGGCTCTCACCGAGGCCGTCCGATTGAGTGACGTAGAGCTCGTATTCGCCGGTTTCGTCCGAGATATAGGCGATCCATCGTCCGTCGGGACTCCATGCCGGCGAGTGCTCGGCGGCGCCGCTGGTGCGGGTCAGGTTGATCGGGGAGCCGTTCTCGGCCGGTATCGTCCAGATGTCACCGCGAGCATCGGCCACGGCTCTCTTGCCCGTCGAGGAGATGTTCTGCCCGCGAATCAGCTCGGCCACGTCCTCGGCCCGCTCCCGGAGTCGGGGCCGGTCACCGGGGATGACGACCTCGATCGCGCGGCTCTCCTCGGTCGCCAGATCTAGGAGCTTCAACTCGGCACCATGCTGGAAGACGATCTCACCCTGGCCCGAGGGGCCGGGACCGATCGAGGGCCACTTGACGTCGTAGTCGGAGTAAGAGGTCACCTGGCGATGTTGTTCGCTTTCGCTGTCGTAGACCCAGATGTTGAGCCGGTGATTTGGGCCGGCGTCCGAGAGGTAGTAGACCTTGTCTCCTTGCCACATGGGCAGCGTGTCGGTGCCTTCCCAGTCGGTGATCTTCTTCGAGCTGAAGTCCTCGAGGTTGAAAAGCCAGATGTCGGTAGCGGTGCCGCCGCGGTATCGCTTCCAAGTGCGGAAGTCGCGGGTGTGCGGGGTATAGGCGAGCCACTTGCCGTCGGCACTGATCGCGCCCACCGCGCCGTAGGGCACAGGCACTTTGGTGGGCAGTCCGCCCTCCACCGAAACGGTATAGAGTTCCTGCACGCGCGGATAAACGCCCCGGCCGCCGGCGTAGAAGATCAGCGCGCCTTCCGGTGTCCAGCCCGTCAGAATCTCGGTTCCCGGGTGGTAGGTCAGGCGCGTCGGAAGGCCGCCATCCACGGGCACCGTGTAGAGATCGGTGTTGCCGTCGTAGTTGCCCATGAAGGCCAGGGTGTCGCCGGCCGGGCTGAACTTGGGGTAGGCCTCCCGCCCGGGCGGGCTGGCCAACGGGGTTGCGACGCCTCCCTCGCGGGCTACCAGCCAGAGGTCGTTAGCGTAGAGAAACGCCACGTGGGTGGCCGAGACGTCGGGATAGAGGAGCATTCCCGCGTGCGGTTCTACGGTTGCATCGACTGAAACCGGAGCGAGTCCGCCGAGCGTGAGGGCAAGAATCAGAATACGGACGGACAGTTTCATCGACAATCTCCCATTTCTTGTTCGGATGAGGCGCGAGCGAGCCGCGGGCACGGCTTACTATAAGCCCACAGAGCAACCTGCGGCGCCGGCCGAGGGCTGTTTTTTCGGTTCGTGGACCGGGCAAGGCCGATCGTGGCCCAGGCCGTGCCCAAGCGACGTTCCCCTCACGCTTTGACTTACGCGAGAGATCAGGAGGAGTTCGGGTTTTCGGGGCGCGGTGCCCAAGGTCTTAGTGGACGCCGTCCGCAGGCCGGTAGGCGTTGAAGCTCGCCCGAGCCGAGGCGGTGGTGGGTCGAGAGTCGTGAGCGCCCGTCCTTGCGGCTCCGGCCCCACGAGCCCGCATCAGCATCTCGGCGGCCAGGAGCCGGTACGATCTGGCGCCCGTGGATGTGGGGTCGAACTCGAAAATCGTTTTGCCGGCCTCGGGCGCTTCCGCCAGGCGCACGTTGACTCGGATCTCGACGGCGAACACGGCATCGCCGAATCGCTCGCGGATTCTCGTGGCGTTGGTGCGAGCGGCTTTGGTCCGGTAGTCGACCTGGGTCATGACAATCCCGAGCAGTCGCGGTCGGACGCCGTAGGCGGCCGGGAGTCGCTCGGCCGCCCAGAGAAGCGGTTCCAGGCTCGTGACTGCTAGGTAATGGGGCACGATCGGCACCATGAAGTTGTCCGCCGCCACCAACCCGTTGAGAGACAGCAGCGAGTGATGAGGTGGACAGTCGAGCATGACGAAGTCGTAGCGAGAAACGATGGGCTCCAGGGCGTTCTTGAGGCAGGCTTCGCGGCCCGGCCGGTTGCCGATCTCGCGATCGAAGCTCTGCAGATCCGTCGAAGCCGTGATCAGGTCGAGCCCGAGGGTGGCGGTGGAGCGAATCGTGTCGGCGGCCGGACGGGAGCCGAGCAGGACGTCGGCGAGGCAGGGGAACAAGGCGGAGCGTGGCACGCCTAACGAAAGCGAGGCGGAGGCCTGGCTGTCGAGATCCACGAGCAACACACGCTTACCGATGCCGGCGAGAGCCGCCGCCAGGTTCACGGCCGTCGTCGTCTTCGAGACGCCGCCCTTTCTGGAGGTAACAGCTGTGATCACGCTCACTCCCTAATTGTCAGCCTGGAAATAATAGCGCAGGCTGACCGCGATACCGACCACATTCGCAGCGGTCGTTCGCGCATGGGCGAGCTACTGCAAGGGCCGATGGATCTCAGGCTCTACACCCTGGTCGGCTAGCTCGATCACCTTCCAATCACCCTTGGAGAGCTCCCGGGTGGCGAACTGGTAGACGACGACGCGCTTACCGGCCAGGCGATCGACGCCGGTGCTGCCGGTGCTGCCGGCGCTGGTGGAGACGCCGCGTGCCAGAGCCTGCCGCGAGGACCAGGCGCCGCCCGCGTTCAAGGCAATGCGATCGACGCTCCGGCCGAGCTCGAAGCTCAGCTGCTCGGCCAGGCCCGCGCCGGTACCCCAGCCCAGCGCCGTGTCCGAGTAGATGTTGGTGAAGCTGTCGCCCAGTAGGAGAACCTCCGATTCGCGATCCGGTTTCCAGGGCCGGCCTTGGTGAGTCAGGACTCTCGAAACTTCGGTTCGCTCCGAGGTCGAGGACTCACCCGTTCGGGGATGCTCGAGCATGCGAGCGATATCGCCGGGGCCAGAGACCGAGGCTCCGCGTCGGACGAACGGTTTGCTCGACGGACGGCTCAACTCAACCAGATCCTCCAGCAAAGAGGCGAGCGCTCGGGCCGAAAGCTCCACCGCGTGAGGAGCCCAGTGGGTATCCGTACGCAGATAGAGAGGTCCTTCGCCACGCGCTTTGGCATCGGCGAGAACGGTCGCCGGATCGAATACGGTCACGCCCTCCGCTTCGAGACGGTCAAGCAGATCGTCGAAGGACGGGTTGTGGATCAAGGCCTCGCCGCTCGCTCCGCTGGTCAGCAACTCGGGATAAAGGGTCGGCTTGACCGGTGTCGGCATGACCACCAGCTCGATTCCCCGGGCCGCGAGGTCGCTGTGAAGGCCGACGATCGCCGGCAGCGGGTTGGCTGTCCGAGAGCCCTCGACATGCTCGCTCTTCAACACCCGGGGCTCGAGGAATCCGCGGCCGGTGACGTGATCGAAGTCGTCGCGAAAGAAAAGCCAGCCGTCGCGACCCAGATATGCCTGCTCGTTACCGACTCCCAGAGACTCGGTGAGCAGACGCTGAGCGGGGGGCAGGACCCAGCGTCGGAGAAACGACTCCTCTTCGAGGGTCTCTTCGAACTGATCGATTTCCGCCAGAAGCCGACGGTTGGCTGCCACGAGACCTTCTTGTCGAGCGGTTCGGGCGACTTCGGGCAAAGCGCCCATGGCCACCTCCATGGCGCCGGCGCCGTCTGCCAGGACCGCCTGGAGCAGTGGAACACCCGAGATAGTCACAAGCAGGAGCACCACCAGCAGTGCGGCCACGGCTCGGGAGACCTCCGTGTGTCCAGCCTCTCTCAGGGCTTGCTGCTCGCGTTCGGGGATTTCGATCATCGGCATCAGAAGATGAAATAGATGAAGGGGTTGTATTCCTGAGTGGTCAGCAGGACCAGCGAGAGCCAGAGCAGGCCGAGACAGAAGAGGGCCTTCCACAACGGCAGCCGCCGGGTCCAGTCCCAGGTTTGGGGGCCGGCGAACGCGACGACGGCGGCACAGCCGAAACTCAGCAGATAGTAGGGACGGTAGAAGACCGCCCCGAGAAGCGTGGCGCCCTCGGCAATGGAGGCGGCGCCGACACCGAACATCGTGCCCAGATAGGCGAGCGAGCGCGAAAGATCCTCGGCGCGGAAGAAGACCCAGGATAGAAGAACCAGAAGAAATGTCGCTGCGATCCGCCCGGCGCGGGGCAGGCGCTCGAACAGCGCTCTCTTGCCGCGCGCTCGTTCGGCGGCGAGCAGCGCGCCATGAAAGGCGCCCCAGATCACGAAGTTCCAGGCGGCTCCGTGCCAGAGTCCGCCCAGCAACATGACGAGAGCCAGGTTCACGTAGGTGCGCCGCCGGCCGCGCCGATTCCCGCCCAAAGGCTTGTAGAGGTAGTCCCGGAGCCATGTCGACAGCGAGATGTGCCAGCGGCGCCAGAACTCGGTGATCGAGGCGGACTTGTACGGCGAGTCGAAGTTCTTCGGAAACACGAAGCCGAGCATCAGTCCCAGGCCGATCGCCAGGTCCGAGTAGGCGCTGAAGTCGAAGTAGATCTGGAACGAGTACGCTGTGACCCCGTACCAGGCGTCGAGCGGGAGCACCGCGGCGGCGTCGAATGCCGTGTCGGCAATCTTGCCGCAGGGATTGGCGAGCAGGATCTTCTTCGCCATGCCGAGAGATAGAAAGGCGACACCGCGCGCGAACTTCTCGAGCGTGTGTGTGCGTTTCAAGAGCTGGTCCTGAATCTCCGAGAACCGGATGATCGGCCCGGCGACCAGCTGGGGAAACATCGAGACGTAGCAGGCGAAGTCGATCGGGTTGCGCAAGGCGGACGCATGGCCGCGGTAGACGTCGATCGAGTAGCTCATCGACTGGAAGGTGTAGAAGCTGATTCCCAGGGGCAACACCACCCGGAGTACCGACTCGAGCGAGGCCTCGGGAAGGCCGATCCAGCCGACCAGGGCGTTGTAGTTGTCGACCGCGAAATTGAAGTACTTGAAGACTCCGAGCAGGGTGAGGTTCGAGATCACCGAGACCGTCACCGCAAGGCGCTGGCGGCGGCTGCGGGCTCCGCCGGGCGCGAGCGGTGCTATCGGTCCGGCTGACTTCGTCCAGTTCCCGAGCCGGCCGGCGATGGTCAGACCGCAAACGTAGTCGATTGCCGTCGAAGTGGCCATCAAGATCATGAACGCCGGGTTGGCCCAACCGTAGAAGGCGTAACTCAGGACCGTCAGGCCCAGGTGGCGCAGGACTCGCGGTAGCAGGTAGTAGGCGAGCAGGGCCAGCGGCAGGAAGCCGTAGACGAAGAGGTGCGAGCTGAAGACCACGGCCTAGCGCTGGGTGGAGTAGAACAGCGGATCGCTTCCCGGTTCGAGCGAATCGGCCAGGTACGTGCTCTCGAGCTGGCGATTGTCGGAGAACGGCTCGAGCGTCAGGCGCTGGCTCTGTTCGGTCATCGGGCTCCGATTGATCTCGAGGGTGTCGCCGTCGAGGATCGACCAGTGAGCGACACGGATTCGCTCGCCCGGGGAAGCCCCTGCGATCACCCGGTCGACGCGATACTCGAAGACCGCCAACGCTTCCCGATAGGGGCTGATCTCTTCCAAACTCGGCGCCTCGGACCGCGCCAGCAGGGTCGCGTCGACAACCAGCCTCGGCACGGTGGGCCGCGCTGCCATCGTCTTGCGGTAGCGCAGATAGTTCTCACGTGCCTCGCTCGCGTCGATGACGCGATTGTAGACGGCGACTCCTTCGACGCTGCCGCGCCAGATGTTCCCCGTGCCCGGTCCATCGCCGAACAGAAACGGCCGTCGCTTCCAGTGATGGAAGCCGCCGTGGATGGATTCGGTCTCGAGAATCGACTCGCCGTTCAGGTAGGCGGCCAGGTGGCCGACTTCGTAGGAGATCAGGACGTGGCTTGTCTGCTCCGCGGGGATTCGGGCGAGCTCGACTTCGGGGAAGGCCTTGGAGAAGGGGTTGCCGGCGCGCGGTTCGAAGATTAGCCGGTCTCCCCGCTGCGCGAGAACGAAGTTGCGGCTGTTCGGAGTTCCGCCCGAAAACGAGATGATCTTTCTGAAGCCGCCGGCGGTTCTCCTCTCCGGACGCAGAACGACTTCGAGTGAGAGCTCGTTCGTCTTCCTGCAGGCGTTGAGGACCGAGTCGACGTCGGCAGCGGAGGCTATGAAGATGCCACCGTCCAGGACCATGGCGAAATTGTGATCCAGAAACGCGCGTCCGGAAGCTTCCAAGGAGGAGGAGCGCTCGGATTCGAGCTCGGAATCCCAGACCAGGTTGTGCGCTTCGCCGGTCTCCCAGAGAAAGGCCAGACCTCTACGATCGCTCGGCCACAGCGGAGGCTCGATCTCGACTGTGAGTGGCTCGGTCCAGTTTGTTCTCTGAGCGCGGTCGCCGATTCCCTCGAGGTGGAGACGATCGAATCCGTCAAGGGCCTCCGTGAGCTCGATGACCAGAGACCGCCGTTCGCTGCCCAGCGACCACTTGGCTACTTTCACGCCGGACTCGAGTCGGACCTTTGGTCGATCGGCTCGAATCTCCTCGTCGAACTGGACGATCACGGCACGACCTTCTTCCCTGAGAAGCACTCGGACCGGCTCGGGCGGCGTCGCCGGTTTGACGACGACTTGCCCGCGGAGCAGGATCTCCTGCGAGTCGAGCGAGCCCGTTGCGCGAACCTCGTAGCGTCCCGGGCGATCGAAGGTGTGAGTCACAGCCGGTCCGGTGGCGGTGGTGCCGTCACCGAAGTCCCAGGCAACGGACGTCAAGCCGAGCTCGGAAGAGAACCCGACTTCGAACGGCGCCTCACCTCGGTGGCGGCCCAGGTCGAGCGGCTCGAGGAAGACGTCCGGGAAACGGTCGGTCCCCGGGTGCGAAGTCATGCGGACGGCGTTGCCCAGAAGCTCGAGAGTCTCCGGGTCACTCTCGGCCACGAAGATCTCGTAGTCGGCCAAGAAGTGGTTGTGCTGGTAGTCGGATGCCGCGAACGCGAACAGCCGACCGTCGCGCGAGAACATCGGGAAGTAGGCGTAGCCGAGTCCGTCCGGAATGCGAGCGTCACTCTTTGACAGGATTCTCGAGACCTCGTAGGTCAGCAGATCGATGCGGTTGATCGGACCTCCGGTGCCCGCCGCCCAGAAACCCCAGCGGCCGTCATGCGAAAAATAGGGTTGGCAGCCACCGTAGGTGGAGCGCGTGGCGATCGCGCGGTCGGCACGGTCGTAGGCCGAGAAGTCCGCGGCGCCGCTGGTGGCGTGGCTCAGCCGGCTGTTGATCAGCCAGGTCTTGCCGCTTGGATCGTTCGCCAGCACTTCGGTTCGATCGTCGCGCAAATTGTGGAGAACGGTCGAGCCGTCGCCGCGGATGTAGATCAGCTCGTCGGCGCTGCGCCACACCGCGGCTCGGCTCTCCCAGGACGAGCGCGCCCTCTCGGCGACGATCCGGTCCCCACTGCCGTCCGGCCGGATCAGGTGCAGGATGCCTTCGCTGCCTCCGTCGGCATATCCGGCCATGGCGTCCGGATAACTCAGGTAGGCGATCCAACGGCCGTCGGGCGAGATGTGAGCGCAGCAGTGCTGGCGAGTCCCCTCGTCGGGCGTCAGGCGTGTGGGTGTCGAGGCGGCCAGCTCGCGGGTCCAGATCCTCCAGTTGCGAGAGCGGTTGGATTCCCAGACCAGAAAACCGGTGCCGAGATCTGACGTCGGCTGATCTGAGGCTTGAGCGTCGAAGGCTGAGGCGTCGCGTCGCGCTTGGGACACCGGCCGGCCGCCGGAACGGTTCTCACCCCCCGATTCGGGTGGCGCGCAACCCGAAGTCAGACCGAAGGCCAGGGCCAGAAACACTCCGAGCGATCGGCGCATTGAGGCAGTCTACCGCCTCGAAAGGGGGTCGAAGAGCGCTCGACCCGGCCGTGAGGAGCTTCTTCGAACATCCCGCCGCCCGAGGCGGTCACCTGGATCGCGTCCGCGGGCCCGATCTACTCCTGGGCTTCGAGTGAGCCCAGCCAATCGATGATCGCCTGGAGCTCCTCGTCGGTGCCCTTGAACGGCTTCTTGTGCTGTTTGCCGTCCATGTCCGCCTCCTTGCGGACGTAGGCGGCGATTTCCGCGAGCTCGCCCTCGACCTTGCCGCCGAGGTCTCCGCCCTTCATCTTCTCGGATGTGGTCTTGGCTTCGATGTCGGCGGCGGGAACCGCGTGGCACATGTTGCACTTGTGGGTCTCGGTGAACAGCGCCTTGCCGTCCATGTCTTCCGCCGCAACACCCGTGGGTGCGATCACGAGAGCGGTGAACCCGGCCAGCGCGAGGATCAAGGTGAAGTTGGTCAGCTTGCTTGTCATGACAGATCTCCTGTTCTCAAGTCGTGAGGTCCGGCGGACGACCGTTCGACGTCCCGCCGGCCGGACTTAGCATCGGATGGCTGCAAAACCGGTGCAACACCCAACCGGGTAGGGCGACGGTCGAGCATGGTAGGTTGCAGAGGTTGGGATTGACTGCATGCGCCGGTTGAATAATTCGCGGATCTCGCGAGCTCTTGGCGGCGCTCTCTTGACCACTGTGCTGGCCGTCGCGCCCGGAGCACAGGCACAGCCGGGAACGACTCCGGGCAAGGGCAGGCTGCTCGTGGCCAGCGAGGGACTCCTGGACCCGAACTTCGAGAGAACGGTGGTCCTGTTGCTCGAGCATGGCCTTTCCGGCAGTCTCGGGCTGGTGCTCAATCGGCCCAGTCGTCTGCCCGTGAGCAGACTGCTGCCCGACCTCGAGGGCGTCGAGACCTTCGAGCAGCCGTTCTTTATCGGCGGGCCGGTCGAGATTCACCAGATGTCGATGCTGTTTTCGACCGGCGAGGAGCATGCCGGCCACCTGAACGTGCTCGGCAAGGTCTACGCCGGGTGGGACGAGGGGCTTTTCGAGAGGATGGTGCATGAGCCCCGGGAGCAAGACCGGTTCCGGCTCTACGCCGGCCATGCGGGTTGGGCTCCGGGCCAGCTCGAAGCTGAGATCGCGGCGCACGGCTGGCATGTGTTTCCGGGCTCCGAGTCGACGATCTTTGCCGCCGAGTCCGGCGGGAGTGAGGAGTTATGGCGCGAGTTCATTCGTCGCACTAGAACTCGGATCGCGGCGCTTCCGGCTCCGGATCCAGAATAAGTGAACGGAGAGCGGGTATGCGGACAGCTGCGAAGCGAGTGCGAGTCTGGTTACTGCTCTTCGCTGCGGCTCTGGTGGCGAGTACGGTTCTCGGCCAGCGCTCGGTACTCGAGGAGGAAGAACGGGTAACCGCCGTCGACATCTTCATCGAGCTCGACGCCGAGGTGCCGGGCAAGGTATCAGGACGGAGGGCGCTGCCCAGGGATCTGGGCCTCGAGGACTTCGAGGTGCGAGTCGACGGCGAGCTCCGGCCGGTCGTGAGTTTTTTCGATCAGCGGACGCGCACCGGCGCGGCCATGGATCCGCTCGTCGATCGGACATCCGAGCCCTGGACGATCGTCTTGTATTTCGATCTCGAGCTTGCCGAGCGCGACACCGTGCGCTGGGCGGCTGGCGAATTGGCGGAGCGAGTCCAGGAGCTCGTGAAGCTCGGCGAGGTCGAGCTCGTGATTGCTGAAGATGGAGGAGTGCGCTCGCTGGCGCCGACTCGCGACGTGCAGCTGCTCGAGGACGAGTTGGCCGGTATGGCACTCGATTCGGACGGCGTTCACGAGGTGATCGAGCTGCGTGCCGAAGTTCTCGAAGCGCTTCGAGGAGACCCCGAAGATCCCGGTGTCGCAGAGCTCGGACTGGCTTCCGTCGAGCAGGAAGCGTTCTTGATAGGCCGCCACCTGGATGAGCTCCTGGTTCACCTATCGCAGCGCGAAGTGAGCGGTTCGAAGCGGGTGCTGTTTTGGGTTAGCGACGGTTTCGATCTGGAGCCCGCCGAGTTCTATCGCTCGGAGGGCTTCGAGATGGCCTCGAGAGGGCCAGCGCTGGTCGATCGGACGAAGCAGCTGGCGGCCACCCTGGCGAGCTATGGCTGGGTGACGTTTGGTCTGTCGCCGCCTCCGTCCGGCCCGGGTCTGGTGCCTGGTTTCAGAATCGGCAAGTGGCTCTACCGGCCGCGGATGCCGCCGTTCAAGGGTATCGGCGGCACACTCATACGGGAGAGCCGCCGGGATCCGGAGAAGGCCGAGGCCTACCACGAGATTGGGGAGGCTCATCTGCAGAGTGGCGATGCGGAGTCGGCTCGAGAGGCCTTCGAGAAGGCGCTCTACCACTTTGCCGGAGACCCGCGAACCAGCAAGGAGCAAGCCGCGGCCAAGGCCGGTCTGGGGCGCGCGTTCGAGGCCCAGGGTGAAGCCGCCGAAGCTCGCGAGGCGTTTCGCCACGCCGTCGAGCTCGACCCCGACCTGGCCCAGGAATACCCGCAGTCCAGGCCGCGCCTTTTGGAGCCGTTGGCGCTTCAGGAAACTCTCGCCCTGGAAACCGCGGGGCGCACCGTGCTGGACTCCGACGCGCTTTCCGAGGCGGTGCTCAGTCTGGAGCGGCGTGCGCGGTTGACCTACCAGCTCTCGGGATGGCCGCAGGGAAGTATTCACAGTCTGGAGGTACGGCTCAGGGATTCAGAGCTCGCACTCAGGCACCCGAGCCGGACGCGGTCGGGGACGCCGCGGACTGTGGCCGCGGCGCTGGCTCGTCGACTCGCCGCGCATGATCAACTCGAGGGCGAGCTGAGCGTTCAAGCCGGCATCGACCCGAAGGGCCTGGTAGTCGAGTTGGACCGCGAGTCGCTGGCGGAGCGGGAGACCCAGGATCGGTCGATCAAGCTGCGTCTCACCGTGGCGAGGGCTCGGCTGGACGGCCTGGCCGCCGTGACGCACGAGCGACTCGAGATCGCGCCGCGATCCGACGACGAGGTCTGGGTCTACCGTATGCCGCTCGACGAGCTCGCCGATGAAGAGTGGGTCGCGGTGATCGTCGAGGACATAGAGACGGGTCGTTGGGGAGCCGACCTCGGGGACACAATACGTAACGCTGAGTGAAAGCGGAATCCGCGCCTCAGGTGAGGTCCTTTATTACGTATTGTGTCCCCCGCGTTTCGACTTGACGTAGTCGGAGACGTGGTCCCCGTAGGCTTCGACGAAATTCTGAAGATAGTCATCACCACGAATCGTGCCCCGGCAGTCGGGGCCGTCGCAGTCACACTCAAAATCCGGCATCTGTTCGTTGTGAAAGGTCGCGTAGTCGAGGGTGATCTCCTCGCCCTTCTTGATTCTCCGGCGAGCGGCGACGTCGAGACCCTCGAGCCAGGCGTTGGGGTTGCACGAGTGGCCGAACGGCGTCCATTCGTCGGGCTCCTGGCTCCAGGCCACGAATAACTCTTCGGTCACCGGCCAGGCGGTTCGGCGAAAGAACTCCAGCTGCTGGCTGTTCCAGTGCTCTGCTGCGTGAGAGCGGGTGACCAGCCGATGCGGGCGGCCCTCGGCGAGTAGGATTCTCTGGTTTTTTCGAATCGGCCGTCTGGCGAAGACCCCGTGCCGGTTCTCGGACCGAGGGCGAACCTCCCAGGCGGGAGAGTTGCGGGCGTGTCGCTTGATGGCAGCGTCGATGATGAGCCGGGTGAAACCCTCGTGGCCGTCGGGATCGGCCTGGAGGCAGAAATCCGCGCTGCTGGCATCCGCGGGCGGATAGAAGAGGCCGCAGTTGGCGTTGATCTCCAGCATGAAGGCTCGGCCCTCGGAATCGACTCGCAGATCACAACGGCCGTAGCCGGTGCCGTTGAGTTTAAGAAAGAGTCTCGCGGAGACATCGCGCAGCTTCGCGTCCATCTCTTCGTCCTGAACCGTGCCGCTATCCAAGTCTTCGTAGATAACCCACTTCATGTCGGAGTGCTTGAAGCTCTCGCCTTCGGGAAACCGGAACTGGATCGGCTGATAAACGATGGGATCGTCGGGGTCGTCGGGATTCTCGGCAACCAGGACCGTGCACTCCAGTCCTTCGATGAACTCTTCGATGAGCGCGCCACCGTAGGCCTTCAACATGATGCGCGCCTGTTTGAGCAGCGCCTTCGGATTCCCGACCTTCGAGTCCCGGGTGAGGCCGATGCTGGCGTAGCTCGAAGGATGCTTGACGAAGAGGGGAAAGCGGAGCTCCTCGGCGGCCCGCCGGACATCGGCCTCGGTGCGGGCCATCACGTAGGCCGGCGTGTCGATTCCCAGGGCGCGGCAAGCCCGCTTCGTGGCTTCGCGCGAGGGCTCGTAGAAATCGGAGGTGCCGCCGGTGAACGGGACGTCCAGTTTCTCGAGGGTCTTGACGACTTCGACCCCGGGGTTGTCTTCCTCGTCCCAGGATCCATCACAGAGATTGAAGTAGACGTCGAAGCGACGACGTGACAGCGCAATCACTTGTTCGACCGCGTTGGTCTTCTCCAGGACCGCTAGCTCCCAAGTCGCGTCCGGAAGATACGGCCTCGGGTCACATGGCCAGTCGTCGTCCGGAAGGTCGTTGAGATCCTGGTTGGTCAGCAGACAGATACGCATCGTTCAAGAACCGTCAGTGCGATCTCGGACCCATCAAGAAACGACGCCGCACAATAGCATGATGAGTGGATTACACTTGGTCGAGCGGACGAGTGTGTGTCCGTGAAGGGAGGTAGTCATCGTGTCAGTCAAAGCCGCCAGAATCGAGGCCCTCGGAACCGAGAACGCGTTCAAACTCGGAGAGGACATTGCCATTTGCTTAGAGCGCGGCATGGACGTCGTTAAGTTCAATCTCGGAGAGCCCGATTTTGACAGCGCTCCGCATATCAATCGCAAGGCGATCGAACAGATCGAGGCCGGCAACTCGCACTACTGTGATCCGGCGGGCATCCTTCCGTTTCGGCAGTCCATCGCGAAGCACGTCTCGCGGACCCGAGGTCTCGATATCGATCCGGGTCGGGTTGTGGTGACACCGGGAGCCAAGCCGCCGATCTGCTTTTCTCTGGAGACCTACGTCGATCCGGGCGACGAAGTCATCTACCCGAGCCCCGGGTTTCCGATCTACGAATCGTGGATCACGTTCGTCGACGCCAAGCCCGTGCCCCTGATGCTGTCCGAAGAGAAGGGCTTCGCCTTCTCGGCGGAGGATCTGGGCGAGCTGATCACCGACAAGACCAAGCTCATCATTCTCAACTCTCCGTCGAACCCGACCGGCGGCGTGCTCGCGAAGGAGGATCTCGTGGGAATTGCTCGGGTGATTCGTGAGCGGGCGCGACCCGACGTCCGCGTCTACAGCGACGAAGTCTACGAGCACATCCTCTTTGACGGCGAAGTGCACAACTCGATCGCCAGCGAAGAAGGCATGGAGGAGAGAACGGTCATCGTAAGCGGCCATTCGAAGGGATTCGCGATGACCGGTTGGCGTCTCGGCTGGGCCGTGTTGCCGACCAAGGAAGAGGCAGCCGTCTTCAAGCAGCTCAACATCAATATCGTCTCCTGCGTCCCGCCGTTTATCCAGGAAGCCGGCCGCGAGGCCTACGAGAGCAGTGAGACCGCGGCTACCGTGGCCGAGATGGTCTCGGCTTTCGAGCGCCGCCGTGATTGGGTGGTGGGCGCTCTCAACGACATCCCGGGGATGAGCTGCCAGAACCCGAAAGGCGCCTTCTACGTGTTTCCGAACATCGCGGGCGTCTGCGAGAAGCTTGACGTGATCAAGGCTCATCGGGAGATGCCGGCCGAGGTGGCGGGGCGCACCAGTCCGTCGAGCATGTTCCAGATGTTCCTCTTGTACAGCTATGGCGTGGCGACCATGGATCGCAACTCGTTCGGCTCGATCGGCGCCGAGGGCCGGCATTTCCTGCGGCTGTCGATCGCCACGAGCATGGACCAGCTCAAAGAAGGCGTGGCGCGCATGCGCAAGGCCTCCGAGGATGCCGCCGGATTCAGGGAGTTCCTCGAGAGAGAGAAGCTCTGGGATTGACCCGCGGCGAAGGGTTGCTCTCGAAGGAGGACAATTGAGTCGGGGCCACCCACCACCTCATCGGCGAGGCCGAGCTGCGCAAGATGAAGCCGACGGCGTATGTCGTCAACGCCTCTCGTGGACCCGTGATCGACGAGAAGGCACTGGTTCGGGCTCTTCGGGAGAACTGGATCGCCGGCGCGGGACTGGATGTCTACGAGGACGAGCCGGTGATGGCCGAGGGTCTGGCCGAGCTCGACAACGCGGTGCTTCTGCCGCACATCGCCAGCGCTTCGCACGACACCCGAGGCCAGATGGCCAGGATGGCGGCGACCAACGCTCTCGCTCACCTGATCCGCGAACCGGCTCCGAACGCCGTCAATCCAGAAGTCTACGAGACCGACGCGTACCGGGCGCGGTTGTCCCGAGCCTGATGCAGAGCGCGAGTTGACCGACGGGTCTCGCCACGACGATCTCGAGGCCGACGCGCGCGCCTGTTTCGAGGCGGCGATTCGGGCGGTCGAGCCCGAAAGCCTGGTGGCGAGCTTTCTGACCGGCAACGCGGGTTCGGTGGAATCCGCGGGACAGGTCTGGATCGCGGGCATCGGCAAGGCGGCATCGGCGATGGCGCGGGGCGCTACGGGCTTCTTCGGGGACAAGGTCGCCGGCGGAGTTCTGGTCGTGCCCGGGGGGCGGGGCTCGGAAGCCCCGACAGGGCTGAATATCTTCGAAGGCGGCCATCCAACGCCGAACGAGGAGGGAGTCGCCGGAGCCGAAGCGATTCGCCGGCTGGCCTCAGAGGCGGGCGCCGAGGATCTGCTCCTGGCATTGATTTCAGGTGGTGGATCGGCGCTCATGACCCTTCCCCCGGACGGGGTTTCACTGGCGGACGTTCAGGCCACGACCGCGGCTCTGCTCGAGGCCGGTGCCGACATCGGCGAGCTCAATACCGTTCGCAAGCACCTCGATCTCCTGAAGGGTGGACAGTTGGCTCGGTCCGCGGCGCCCACCCGGGTCCTGGCGCTGGTGCTCTCGGACGTCGTCGGGGATCCGCTCGACGTGATCGCCTCGGGCCCGGTATCACCGGATCCGTCGACGTTCGGCATGGCGATCGACGTTCTGAAGAAATTCGACCTGTGGTCCGAGGTGCCCCGGGCGGTGCGCAGGCGCTTCGAGAGCGGTCTCGCCGGAACGATCCCGGACACGCCGGACGCCGGAGACGATTGCTTCCGCAATAGCTCCGCGCGCATTGTCGGCAACAACCTAATGGCGGCCGAAGCAGCATGCGCCGAGGCGGTACGACTCGGCTACGCGACCGAGTTGTCTTCGATCTCGGTGACAGGCGAGGCGAGAGAGGTCGGCGCCGCCCTGGCGCGCACCGCCGTTCGAATCGCGAACGGCGAACACCCGCTGGCGGCACTCGCGTGTGTGGTCTCGGCGGGCGAGACCACCGTGACCGTCAAGGGCAAGGGCAAGGGCGGTCGCAACCAGGAGCTGGCGCTGGGCGCCGCGCTCGTCCTCGGCGCGGGCGGCGCGCGGAATCCGATGCTGGTCGCATCGGTGGGTACGGACGGTATCGACGGTCCGACCGACGCGGCCGGCGCGGTGGCGACGGCCGATACCCTGGCTCGCGCTGAGAGCCGGGGTATCGATGCCAGGGCCGCGCTGGCCGACAACGACTCCTATCCCTTCTTCGCGGCGCTCGATGGTCTGATCGTCACCGGGGCAACCGGCACCAATGTGATGGACGTACAGCTGGTCATGGTCGGCCCGAATCGCGATTCGTAGTCGCTGGTACGATACGGACGTCATCGGGGGGACTAATTCGAATGAAGAGAATCCTGGTTACCGGCTCGCTTGGCCAGATCGGCTCCGAGCTCGTGACCGCTCTGCGCGGGCGCCCGGGCGTCGAGCTGGTGGTGGCCTCGGACATCAAGATGATGCCTCAGAGTGCCGCCAACGCCGCCGGTCCCTTCGAGTACCTGGACTGCACCAACCAGCGCCAGGTCGAGCAGGTGGTTCGCAAGTACGGCATCGACACCATCTACCACCTGGCGGCTCTGCTTTCGGCCGTGGCCGAGGAACGACCGCAGGTAGCGTGGGACGTCAATCTGGGCGGGCTCTATCGAGTGCTCGAGGTGGCCCGTCAGAACAAGTGCTCGATCTTTTTTCCCAGCTCGATCGGCGCCTTCGGGCCGAGCACTCCGCGTGACGAGACACCGCAGGACACGATTCAGAGGCCAACCACGATCTACGGCGTGACCAAGGTCGCGGGCGAGCTGGTGTGCGACTACTACCACCTCAGGTTCGGCGTTGACACCCGTGGCGTGCGCTTCCCCGGGATCATCTCTCACGTCGCCATCCCTGGCGGTGGCACGACCGACTACGCCGTCGAGATCTTCTATGAGGCGACTCGAAATCGGCGCTACACGTGTTTTCTCGAGCCGGACACGCGGCTGGACATGATGTACATGCCGGACTCGATCAAGGCGGCGATCGAGGTGATGGAGGCCGATGCCGGCCGCCTCGCGCATCGCAACGCCTTCAACGTGACCTCGATGAACTTCGCTCCGGAGGACCTGGCCGCGGAGATCAAGAAGCACCTGCCGGAGTTCAGGATCGAGTATCAGGTCGATCCGGTGAGGCAGGCGATTGCCGACAGCTGGGCGGGGGCTATAGAGGACAGCGCGGGGCGCCGGGAATGGGACTGGAGGCCGGAGCACGACATCGGCAGCATGACTCGCGACATGCTCGAAAACCTCGAACGCAAGCTCCGCATCGCGGGGCCGGCCCGAGACCAGGGATAGGAGACGGACGGGATGCCAACCGAGCGATTGCAGGAGGTTCTGGCCGGAGAACTGGCCGAGCTCGAGACCCAGGGACGACAGAAGGGAGCCGAGACCGTGTTCACGCGGGTGTTGCCGGCAGCGGGAGACCTGGGGCCGCGCTTCGAGTTGGCTGGAGAGGGCGGCAAGCAGTTCTTGCGCATGAACTCGAACAGCTATCTGGGTATGTCGCTACGCCCGGAGGTGATCTCGGCCGAGGAAGAGGCGACGCGCGCCTACGGAACCGGCCCGGGCGCGGTTCGGTTCATCAGTGGGACTTACGACATCCACCTCGAGCTGGAACGACGACTGGCTGGGTTTCACGGCCGCGAGGGAGCGATGCTGTTCAGCTCGGCCTATGCCACCACCATGGGCACGCTGCCGCCGCTCTTGACCGGCGAGGCCGCCGTCATCAGCGATTCGCTCAATCACAATTGCATCATCAACGCCATCCGGCTGGCGCGGCCGAAGGAGAAGTACGTCTATTCACATCTCGACATGGGCGAGCTCGAAGCCGCGCTCGACAGAGCCTCGGAGAACTGTCGGCGGGCGGTGATCGTCACCGACGGGATCTTCAGCATGCGCGGTGATCATGCGCCGCTGCCGGAGATCGTCGAGCTGGCGAGGAAGTACGACGAGGCTTTTGCCGAGAACGCGCTGGTCGTAGTGGATGACTCGCACGGTGTCGGCGCGTTCGGCGAGACCGGGCGCGGTACCGAGGAGTACACCGGCTGCGAGGGTGTCGATCTTCTGATCGCCACCCTGGGCAAGGCGCTCGGGGTCAACGGCGGTTACGTGGCCGGCAGCAGCGTGATTCTGGGCTTTCTCCGTGAGCAAGCGGCTTTCTATATCTACTCGAATCCGATCACTCCGGCGGAATCCGCGGCCGCGCTCGCGGCGGTCGACCTGCTCGACAGCCAGGCCGGCCGGCAGCTTCTCGAGCATCTGCGCGCGATGACCCGGCGCTTCGAGACTGGTCTCGTCGAGCGCGGTTTCGAGACCATCCCCGGCGCGCATCCGGTGGTGCCGCTCATGGTGCGCGACACCGCCCGGACCTCGGCCTTGGTGGCGCATCTCAAGAACCACGGCATCCTGGCGACCGGGTTGAATTATCCAGTGGTTCCGAAGGGTGACGAGGAGATCCGGTTTCAGATCTCGGCCGACCACACCGCCGGCGACATCGACACCTGTCTCGAGGTCCTGAGCGGCTTCCCGGGATAGCCCCTTCGGCCGCCGGCTCTCCCGCGGACCGCCTAGAGGCTAGGTGGACGCAGCTACCGGGGCGTCGTGGCCCACGGCCTCCCACGCCCGGTGCGTCAGCATGCCCAGACCCAGGAGCAGAACCGCGAACTTGATCAGGCCCCCGATCCAGGGAATCGCGCCCGCCACCGCCAGGATGGCGAGACCCGTCAGCAGCGCCACGAATACCCTTGGCCGTGACCCGTTCGAGCTCAGGACCGACCGTCCGAGCCAGTCGGCGACCAGGATCTTCGCGAGGTACAGCGCCATCAAGAAGAGCGCACCGCCGACCAGCGCTACCGGGAGCCCGACCAAGGTGATCGCGGCGAGAACCAGGGCCACCGGAGTGGCGATCAGAGCCAGAAGGCCGGCGCCGGCGCGCAGAAGCCCGGCTCCGACGGAGGCCAATTCGTGACCGAACAATCCGGGCAGCGCCCAGAATAGAAGCGCGCCGAGGAGAAATGCGCCGGCCAGCTTGATCAGTCCCCAAACATAGAATCCCGGCTTGCTGTACCGACTCTTCCGGACGTCTGGGGTTGCATGCCGGATTTCGGTCGATCCACCCACGGTGGCGCCTTCGGCCACCGTGAGA
Source organism: bacterium (assembly GCA_024224155.1). Taxonomy (NCBI): domain Bacteria; species bacterium. The sequence goes on along the minus strand of JAAENP010000015.1, from coordinate 10,113 downwards.
TTGTCGTCGGCCGGGAGCTCGGTATCGATCGAGCCGACGATCTCGCTCGAGGGTGTCAGTTCGAGCTCTTCTCCCTGCATCTCCAGGTTGCGCCCGATCCGGCCGCCGACCGTGAGTTTGCGCCCGCCGGCGGTCAAATCCCGACCAACCGTGCCGCCGGCATCGAGCAGTTCGCCGAACATCATGGCGTCACGGCCGACAGAACTTTCCTCCAAGAGGCGGATGTTCTGCCCGAAGGAATAGAGATTCCCCGAGACGGCTCCGCCGACGCGTACCCACTGTCCAAATCCGGCGAGGGTTCCTCCGACGTTGCCGTTGGCATCGACGCTTTGCGCTGCTATGAAGACGGTGCCGGTCACCGTGCCCGAAACCTCGACCTGGCGCCCAACGGCGATCAGGTCGCCGTTGATGTCGCCGTCGATCCGTACGACCTCGCCGGTCGCAATCAGAGAGTCCTCCAGCATCTCGCCCTTCGGAATCGTCAGATTCGTTTCATTGCGCAACTCCCAGGCACCCGCGCTGACGGGCAGGACAGTCAGGGCCGAGGCCAGAGCGACAGCCACCGGCAGACCTCTCGATAGTACTTTCGCCATCAATGTACCTCCGATCCATGCTTGTTAGAACGGCGGGGAGAAGACGACTCGTCTCACCCTCAGAGTACTACGGGACTCCTGCCCTGTAACAACACTTGGCTCGGAAAACCGTCGCGTCATTCAGTGGTTTGAAGATGACCGGGCGAGCCTGGACAGCGGAATGCGCCACGGCGGCCCTCCTTGCTAGAGTCGGCGGGCCAACGAGCCGCTTGAAGAGGAGGTCAGGCATGCCCGCTAACCGCAAGGCGCGGCAGAAAGAGGCTAGCGTAACCAACGCGTCGGGTGACAACCGGGAAGAGCTGAATCCATTTCGGATCGCCCAGATGCAGTTCGACAAGGCCGTCGAGTACTTGCCCGACCTCGGGCCGGGGTTGATCGAGTTCTTGAAGAGCCCCAACCGGACCGTCATGGTGGAGTTTCCGATCGAGACCGAGCGTGGCCGGGTCAAGAACTTCGTCGGCTACCGGGTGCTCCACAGCAACATCCGCGGGCCGGGCAAGGGCGGCATCCGTTACCACCCCGACGTGACGGCAGACGAGGTTCGCGCTCTGGCCTCCTGGATGACCTGGAAGTGCGCTGTGGTCGATATCCCGTTCGGCGGCGCCAAGGGCGGCGTGGTCTGTAAACCCAAGCGATTGTCGAGGAAGGACCGTCGGCGGATCACGCGCCGCTTCATCTCAGAACTGGGAGACCTGATTGGCCCCCATACAGACGTTCCGGCTCCCGACGTCAACACGAATGCCGAGACCATGGCCTGGATCTACGATACTTATTCGATGCTTCACCCGGGCAGGAACAACTTGCCCGTGGTGACCGGCAAGCCGGTGAACATTGGTGGCTCGCTGGGAAGGCGCGAAGCGACCGCCCGCGGCGCCCTGTTCGTTACCCAGAAGGCGTTACAACGTGGGTTGGTCAAGGGTATGTCTTCGGTCAAGGGCCGGAAAATTGCCATTCAGGGCTTCGGGAACGCCGGTTCCATCGCTGCTCAGCTCTTCTCTGAAGCCGGCGCCACCATCGTGGCGGTGAGTGATTCCCAGGGGGGCGTGTACCGGGAGCGGGGTCTGGACATCGCCGCCGTCAAGCGACGCAAGACGAAGGTCGGATCTGTGGTCGGGACCCGTGCCACTCGCAAGCTGACCAATGAACAACTCTTGGCACTGCCTTGCGACATCTTGATTCCGGCGGCGCTCGGGAATCAGATTCGGGGGGACAACGCCGAGGACGTCAAGGCAAGGCTGGTGGTCGAGCTAGGCAACGGGCCGACGACCCCGATGGCCGATCGGATCCTGTTTCAGCGTGGCATTCCAGTCCTGCCCGACATCTTGGCCAACGCCGGTGGCGTGACCGTGAGCTTTTACGAGTGGGTACAGAACGTCGAGAACGAGCAGTGGGACGAGGACGAGGTCAACCGTCGTCTGCAGCGAAAGATGATTCGGGCCACCGATGCCGTTCTCGACTCGCAGGCACGGGTCGAAAAGGAGCAGAAGGCCAAGGTCGACCTTCGCACCGCGGCCTTCGTTCTCGCGGTCGGGCGAGTGGCCCGTGTGGCCATGGACCGCGGTATCTGGCCCTAGGGCCGAAACTCCCGTCGGTTTTCACCGTAATTGGAGCTAACCCCGCGGGAGAAAGCTCCTTCGATTACTCGGGGATTGCCTCATGCTGCGCCTGGCCGATATCAACAAATCGTACTCTGTGGGTCAGAGCCGGCTACATGTCCTCAAGGGCATCGATCTCGAGATCGCCGAGGGCGAGATGGTGTCGATCATGGGGCCGTCGGGCTCCGGCAAATCCACCTTGCTCAACGTTCTGGGCATCCTGGATAAGTACGACAGCGGCGAGTACCACCTGGCGGGCACGCTGATCAAGGACCTCTCAGAGACCGAGGCGGCGTACTACCGAAACCGGCTTCTAGGCTTCGTCTTTCAGTCCTTCAACCTGATCCCGTTCAAGACCGCGGTCGAGAACGTTGCGCTGCCGCTCTATTACCAGAAGATCGGGCGGCGCAAGCGCAACCGCATAGCGCTGGAGTATCTCGACCGGGTCGGAATTGCCGATTGGGCAGGTCACTTGCCCGGAGAGCTCTCGGGCGGCCAGCAGCAGAGGGTCGCGATCGCGCGGTCCCTGATTACGAAGCCGAAGGTCATGCTTGCCGACGAGCCCACGGGCGCGCTCGACAGCCAGACCTCGCGCGAGGTCATCGAGATACTCCGCTCGATCAATGAGAAGGGCACGACGGTCGTCGTGGTGACCCACGAGCACGAGATCTCGGAGATGACCGATCGGGTGATTCATCTGCTCGACGGAGTGATCGGTCACGAGCAGAACAACGGAGCGGGGGGCAACGGAGCGGGTGCGAAGGACGATCCGAAAGTAGAGTCCAACGGAGCGCTGGGGTCGGGCGTCTCCGCGATGGCGGACTGACCGATGTTCGACCTCGACAAGTGGCAGGAGATCCTGGCGACGATTCGCCAGAACAAGCTACGGACCTTCCTGACCGGATTCAGCGTGGCGTGGGGAATCCTGATGCTGGTCGTCTTGATGGGCTCCGGCGAGGGCTTGGCCAACGGCATCGAGTATCAGTTTCGCGACGACGCCGTGAACTCGATTTGGGTTCGGAGCGGGCAGACCTCGGTGCCGCACGCCGGCCTCCAGCCCGGTCGGAACGTGCGCTTCACCAACGAAGACCACGAGATCATCGCCCGTGATATCGATGGCGTCGAGTACATCACCTCTCGCTTCTATCCGAGGGGCCAACTGACGGTCGCGTACCGCGGTGAGACCGGGAGCTATGACATTCGGTCCGTACACCCGGACCACCAGCACCTCGAGAAGACGATCGTCAGCGAGGGTCGTTTCCTGAACGATCTCGATATCGCCGAGTACCGCAAGGTGGCCGCCATCGGCGAGCGGGTCAAGGAGGGATTGTTCGGCAAGGACAGAGCCGTCGGCGAGTACATCAATATCAACGGCATACCCTTTCGAGTCGTCGGTCTCTTTCGTGACGCCGGCGGAGAATCCGAAGAGGAGAAGATCTACCTGCCGATCTCGACCGCTCAGAAGGCGTTTGCGGGCGGCAATCGGATCCGGATGTTCATGCTGACGACCGGTGAGGCCGATCTGGAGACGACCGACGCCATGGCCACCGAGATTCGGGAGACTTTGGCCCAGCGGCACAGGTTCGCGCCGGAGGATCGCCGAGCCGTGTTCGTGAACAATTTGAACGAGTTCTTCGAGCGCTTTGTCAACCTGATGTCGGGCATCAGGATCTTCGTCTGGATCATCGGCATCGGGACCATCCTTGCCGGCGTCGTGGGTGTTTCCAACATCATGATAATCGTGGTGAAGGAGCGGACGCAGGAGATCGGTGTGCGCAAGGCGCTGGGAGCGACACCGGGCTCGATTCTGGGCTTGATTCTGCAGGAGTCGGTTTTCATCACGGCCGTTGCGGGCTACGTCGGACTGGTCCTGGGGGTCGTGCTGTTGGAGCTGGGAGCGGCCTTTCTGCCCGATTCGGAATTCTTCGTCAATCCCGGGATCGATTTGCGTCTGGCCTTGGCGGCGACCGCGCTTCTGGTGCTGGCCGGTACGCTGGCGGGGTCTGTTCCGGCGTACCGCGCGGCGAGAGTTCAACCGGTGGAGGCGCTCAAGGATGAGTAGGCGAGTCGACCGACTGTTCGACCTCGCTGCTCGGCCAGCGCTTCTGGAGAGGGTTTTGGGCGATGTTTGACCTGGACAATTGGCAAGAAATCTACTCCTCCCTGGCAAAGAACAGGCTGCGCACGGCCCTCACCATGTTCGGAGTCTTCTGGGGCATCTTCATGCTCATGCTGTTGTTGGGGTCCGGCCGCGGTCTCGAGAACGGGGTCAACGGCGACTTCACCGGCAGCGCCACCAACAGCTTCTACGTTTGGACCCAGCGCACCAGCAAGCCCTTCCGGGGGCTTCCGGCAGGGCGCAGGTTCGAGCTCTCCAACCAGGACACCGAGGCAATTCGACGTGAGATCCCCGAGGCCGCGGTCATCGCCCCTCGCAATCAGCTGGGTGGATTTCGAGGTGGCAACAACGTCACTCGCGGAGTCAAGGCCGGAGCCTTCAACGTCATGGGGGACTACCCCGAGATCGTCGACATTCAGCCGATCAAGGTCCTCCAGGGCCGCTTTCTGAACGATCACGATTTGGCAGAGAGCCGAAAGGTCGCCGTGATCGGGGAGCGAGTGCGCGAGGTGCTCTTCGAGGACGGCGAAGATCCTATCGGCGACCACGTCAAGATCAACGGCGTCTACTTCAAGGTCGTCGGCGTGTTCGGTCCGAGATCGCGGGGTGAACAAGCTATTCGAGACGCGGAGACTATCTATGCCCCGTTCACGACGTTCCAGCGCGCCTTCAACTATGGAGATGAGCTCGGCTGGTACGCGATCACCTCGCAACCTGAGCACTCGGCGGCCGAGGTGGAGGAGAAGGTCCTGGCCTTGCTCAAGCGGCGTCACCGGGTGCATCCCGACGATACGCGTGCGCTGGGCAGCTGGAATACCGAGGAGGAGTTCCGCAAGGTCCAAGGGCTCTTCGGCGGGATTCGGATGCTGATCTGGATTGTCGGCGTTGGAACCCTCGCCGCCGGGGTCATTGGTGTTTCGAACATCATGCTGATTGTGGTCAAGGAGCGGACCAAGGAGATCGGCCTGCGACGGGCGATCGGCGCCACACCGGTGGGCATTGTGGGGCAGATCCTCCTCGAGTCGATCGTGCTGACCGGGCTCGCCGGCTATCTGGGGCTCCTCGGCGGAGTCGGCCTGGTGGAAGGCGTCAGAGTCGGTCTCGAGACCGCGGGCATGAACGCCCAGATGTTCCAGAACCCGGGCGTGAGCTTCGGCAACGCCACTTTTGCGCTGTTGGTCCTCGTCGTTGCCGGTTTTTTGGCTGGCATGATTCCGGCTCGGCGCGCGCTCTCCATCAGTCCGGTCGAGGCACTTCACGCCGTTTGAACAGAGGAATCCCCATGATCAAGAAAGTTCTGCTCTCTCTCCTTGGCGTCGTTCTGCTCGCGAGCTTCGCGGGCACGCTCTATTTTCTGTGGGCGAAATCTCAGGAAGAGCCGGTGGCCTACGAGACCAACCAGCCGTTCGTGGCTTCGATCGTCAAGAAGACCGTGGCCACGGGGTCGGTCGTGCCGCGCAAGGAGATCGAGATCAAGCCCCAAGTCTCCGGGATCGTCGACCAGATCTACGTCGAGCCCGGCAACATCGTCAAAGAGGGTGACTTGATCGCCAAGGTCACGATCATCCCAAACATGGTCAGTCTGTCCGGCGCGGAGAGTCGCTTGAATCGCTCGAGGATCAGCCTGGAGAACGCCGAGACCGAGTACAAGCGAAACCGCCAGCTCTTCCAGGAAGGCGTCGTCTCCGAGGCGACCTACAAGGTGTGGGAGATCGAGCTCAAGAATGCCAAGGAAGAGGTGGCGGCCGCGGAAGACAACCTGGCGGTGATCCGCGAGGGCGCGCGTAAGAAGTCCGCCTATGCTGGCAATACTCTGGTCAGAGCGACCGCGGCGGGTATGGTGCTCGAGGCCGAGGTGGAGGAGGGCGACTCGGTCATCGAGGCCAATACCTTCAACGACGGCACCACGATCGCGACGGTTGCGGATATGACCGAGATGATCTTCGAAGGCAAGGTCGATGAGAGCGAGGTCGGCAATCTGCGCGAGGGCATGGAGCTTCAGCTGACGGTCGGTGCCGTCGAAAAGGAGCAGTTCCGAGCAACTCTCGAGTACATCGCGCCCAAGGGGGTCGAGGAGGACGGCGCGATCCAATTCGAGATCCGTGCCGCCATGGATCTGAAAGCGGACGTCTTCGTGCGCGCGAACTACAGCGCGAATGCCGACATCGTCCTCGACAAGCGGGATGAGGTGCTGGCGATTCAGGAAAGCTGGCTGCAGTTCGATGACGATGGCACCTTCGTCGAGGTCGAGAACGGCGGTCAGGATTTCGAGGTTCGGCGAGTAGAGACGGGCCTTTCGGACGGTATCGTCATCGAGGTGCTGGCCGGGTTGGGCGAAGAGGATTCGGTTAAGGATCCTGGCAGCGCCCAACGGGCACCACCCGGTAGCGAAGTTCGACCAATAGACTGAATTAGCAAGGCAAGAAAAGCTGGATGTTGGTTGCTTTGACCCGAGAGGTCAGCCCCGCCTTCGACCGCTGTGAGCTGACCCACGTCGAACGGCGGCCGATCGACGTCGGGCGCGCGCGAGAGCAGCATCGGGAATACGAGCGGTGCCTGGAAGAGCTCGGCTGTGTGATCGAGAGACTGCCGGCTCAGCCGGATCTCCCGGATTCGGTGTTCGTCGAAGACGTCGCCGTGGTCTTGGACGAGATGGCCGTGATCACCCGGCCGGGGGCACCGTCGCGGAGGGGGGAAAGGCCTTCGATCGCCGATGCGCTCGAGAAGCACCGGCGGCTGGCGCAGATTGGAGCACCCGGAGTGCTGGACGGAGGCGATGTCCTTCAGGTGGGGAAACACCTCTACGTCGGCTTGTCGAAGCGCACCAATACGGCCGGGATCGATCAGCTGCGCCGGCTGTTGGAGCCGGGTGAGTACTCGGTGACCACGGTCGAGTTCTCCGGGTGCCTGCATCTGAAGTCCGCGGTGACGCGAGTGGCTCCAGGGACCTTGCTCATCAACCCCGATTGGGTGGACGCTGCGGTCTTCGATCGCTTGGAAGTTATCTCGATTGATCCGGACGAACCGGCGGCTGCGAACGCGCTTCTTGTGGGAGACCGAGCGCTTCTACCCCGACAGTATCCGCGGACCCTGGCTCGGCTCGGGCGAGTGGAAATCGAGGTGCGCGCGGTCGACGTCTCGGAGTTGATCAAGGCGGAGGCGGGGGTCACCTGCTGCAGCCTCGTCTTCCGGGCCTAGCCGCCAGGCGACGGAACTTTGCTCGGTCTGAAGGCGTAGGGGAGTATGGGAGGAAAGCAATGACACAAAGAGCGCTAGCGATGACTCTCGGCCTGAGCCTGAGTCTGTCTCTGATGCCGGGAACGGCTCGTGGCGAGGTCCTGGAGCGTGAGTTTCACGAGAGCTTCGCGATCGCGCCCGGGGCGCGCCTGGAATTGATCCATGGGGACGGCGACGTTTCTCTGCGGCCGTGGGATCGAGACGTCATTGACGTCCAGGTGCGTTACAAGGCGGAGTTCCGAGGTCTCGGCCTGGCCACAGAACCTGATTTTGAAGTCGACTTCGAGCGCAAGGGCGAGACGATTCTCGTTCAGGGCCGCGAGATAGGCAGCATGGGAATCGGTTTCTTCTTGAACCGGGAACGAGACTACGTGTACACGATTCAGGCCCCTGACTGGGTGGTTCTGGACACCAGCGGCGATGACGGTGACGTCGATATCGAAGGTTGGCGAGGGAATATCGACTGCGTTCTCGACGATGGCGATCTGACCCTTGCCGACGTCCGGGCGAAGACCACGCGGCTCGAAGCCGAAGACGGCGACATCGAGATAGACGGTTTCGAAGGCGCGCTCGAGATCCGGGTCGATGACGGCGACGTCGACATTCGGGAATGTAGCTCGGACGAGCTTCAGATTCGAGCCGCCGATGGGGATGTCTCACTGGTTCGCTGCAGCGGGAACTTCAAGCTCATGGTCGATGACGGTGGGGTCGTCGTGGACAGGGCTGACGTCTCGAAGCTCGAGATCCGCTCGAGCGACGGCGATGTCGATGTCGCTCTGCTGTCGGCGACCGATCTGGATCTCGAGATCGAGGTCGAGGATGGAGATGTCACGCTCGAGCTCGGCCCCGAGATCTCGGCGACCTATACGATCGAGACCGACGACGGCAGCATCCGCTTGTCTCGTGGGGACGCCGCTCGTTCGGAACGCGCAGATCGGGTAACCGGCAAGATCGGCGACGGGGCGGGCAGGATTCGAATCACGACCACCGACGGCAACGTGATCTTGCGCTGAAGGTACCGCCACATCGAAGAGCGACCATTTGCCTCGAAGGAACGCATCGCGAGACCATGCCCGGTCGCGCTCGAAGAACAGGCACCTTGACGCTGGCCCAGGAAGTCGCCGGCTCTTGATCACCCGGTAGACTCCGTCCGTGCCAGACCCAGCATTCGAGTTGCTGACCCGAGAGCGGTGCCATCTTTGTGACCAGATGAAGGCCGTTCTGGACGAGGTCCTGCCGGCGCTGGGCCTGAGCTACGAGCTGATAGACGTTGACAGGGATCGGGTGTTGAGCGACCGCTTCGGAGACACCGTGCCGGTCCTGATGCGGGAGGGCAAGCCGGTTGCGAAGGTCCGGCTCGACCGCCGGCAGTTGCTACGGATCGTGCGCCGACGGCGCTCGTAACGTACCGTCGGGGTTTTTCAGGTCCGCCTCTGCGGTGTACGCTCTGCCGATGTCCGATCTTCGCCAGCCAAGACTGACGACCGAGCGCCTCGTATTGGTCGCGGGTGACGGAGAATGTGGGCGGGCCGAACTGGTCGACAGGAAACGCTTGGCGGACCTGATTGGGGCACGCGTTCCCCCGGAGTGGCCGCCGCCCCTCAATGACGAGGCCTCCATGACCTGGTTCACCGAGCACGCCGAGGCCAATCCGGATGCCATCGGTTGGGGTATGTGGTACTTCCTGCGGCGCGATTCGGACGGTGAGCTCGTCGCAGTCGGAAACGGTGGCTTCAAGGGCAGGCCCGATCCCGACGGCAGCGTAGAAATCGGCTATTCCGTCCTCGAAGCCCACCAGCGTCAGGGCTACGCGTCCGAAGCCGTCCGGGCGTTGGTCGGCTGGGCGTTCGGCCACAGCCAGGTCAAGCGGGTCCTCGCCCATACGCTGCCGGACTCGCAGCGGTCGATTCGTGTTCTCGAGAAATGCGGATTTGTGCTTCTTGGAGTCGGTGCCGAGGAGGGGACGGTTCTGTTCGAACTTGGCGCGCCCGGAAGCGTAGAATAGGTAGGGAGACCGAGAAATGTGGACTTTCCTGCTTTGGCTGATTTTGCTCGTGCTCTGCTGGCCGTTGGCGCTTCTGGCTCTGATCGCCTACCCGCTCGTTTGGCTGCTTCTCCTGCCCTTTCGCCTGCTCGGAATCGCTGTGGACGGCGTCTTCCAGTTTCTCAAGGCGGTCGTGCTCTTGCCCGCCCGCATCCTACGCGGGCCCAAGGCAGTCGCCAGCGGCTGAGGGTACGAGCGATCTGACAGACCGGTCCATGGCGAGACGAGGCTTTGCCCAGACTCCACAGTGGCTCAAGCTCGTTGTCGGGCTGGGCGTGATCACAACGGCTGTCGTTGCCGTCTTGTCGGGTCTGAAGGCGGCGGTGGTGACGGCGACGATCACTTTCGTCGCGCTGGGAGCGGAACTGGCGATGGCCGGCGTTCTCGACGACGAGCCGAGCGAGTCTCGGCGGATCAGCGAGTAGGACATCACGAGGCGTCGAAAAAGGAGGGAATCCATGTCTGCACAAGCAGCCGTCACGTTCGCGATCGAGGGTTGGGAAGAGTCCTTAGTCGAGGAGGTCG
>JAAENP010000014.1 GCA_024224155.1 bacterium | reverse complement strand
GGCCGTGATCGGGGCCCGGCTCGATCGACTGGATCCTGCCGAGCAAAGTCTCCTCCAGGATGCGGCCATCCTCGGCCAGACCTTCACTCTCGATGGGCTAGCCTGTCTGCGCGGCGAGCCGGCCGAGGAACTCGAGACCCGACTGAGCCATTTCATCAAGCTCGAGTTGCTCGACCTGGAGGACGATCCGCGTTCTCCCGAACGCGGTCAATATGGTTTCGTTCAGTCGCTCATACGCGAGGTCGCCTATCACCGTCTTCCCCGCCAGGAGCGGCGCGCCAAACACTTGGCCGCGGCGGAGTACCTCGAAACGCTGGGCGACCCTGAGCTGGCCGGCGTCATCGCTGGTCACTTCATGGGGGCGTACGAGGCCACTCCTGAAGGGATCGAGCGGGCCGCCCTCATCGACAGCGCCATCGGCAGCCTTACGGAGGCCGCCGGACGAGCCGTCGAGCTCCATTCGCACATCCAGGCTATGAGCCTTCTCGACGAAGCGGTCGAGTTGACGACCGACCCCGATACCCAGGCTGATCTCCAGCTAAAGGCCGCCGACTCTGCCAGTAAGCACGGAGAGGTAGAGCGGGGGCTCGGTTATGTCGACGCCGCCCTCGAACATTTCGGTGTTTCCAACAACACGATCGGACTTCGACGGGCGGCGACTGCCAAGAGCGAATTGCTCAACAGCTATTTCCGGTCGCCCGACGCCTTGGCGGCTATCGAGGATGTGTACGACGCGATCGAATCGGTCGACGATCCGGTGACGGTCGGGGTGGCGGCCGAGGCGGCCCGCAGCTTTTCGCTCACGAACAACGCCGACAGGGCGATCGAGGCAGTTGATCGCTTCCTTCCTGC